>JASHUH010000618.1 GCA_030040115.1 Acidobacteriaceae bacterium
GATTTACCGGTGAGCGCCGGCGCATTAATTCCCACAAACCCCAGGGCTCCTCCCCGCACCGCCGTCCGGTGACAGGCAGCGCAGTAAACCCGAAACAGATGTCCGCCCTGGCTCAGGTTTCCTCCCGACATCGGTATCACCGCGATATGTTGCGTAACGAACTCAGCGACGTCTTGAAGCTGTTCGGGCTCGAGCAGACGCCCATACGTCGGCATCTGCCCTCTTCCGCTTCGAACGACCGCCATCACCGCGTTTACATCGTGTTCGGCCTGAATGCACGGCCCGGCAATGCTGATCACCGCGCTGATGCCCTCGCCCCTCGGACCGTGGCACCGCGAGCAATATTGAGAAAAGATCGTCGCCCCAACCACGGTGGAGTTGGACGCAGGCTGGGCGCGTAGATTCTGGCCCACAAGCAAGATCGGAAGCAGAGCGCCAAGAACCACACCCGCAGTGCGCGAGATTCCGGATCCCTTCTGCTTTTGCACGGATTCTATGATGCGCTCCGCCGATCCCTCGATGTATCTCCTGAAATTTCATTCCCATTTTGCGAGAGGACGACAAACGCCGACGTTCCGCTGCGCATCTCTCTTTGAGAAGAGTCGATGACGTTCTTCAAGGGACGGTGCGGAGCAACGATGCCCGCCGCGCAGCCGCGCGCACCGGCAGGACACGCTTTGGAGGGATCACCTTTGGCAAATTCCATGTGCATCCACGCCTGGCGGCTCGGCCTCCTTTTGCCCTTCGCAGCAGTTTTCGCCTGGGGATGCTACGGAGGAAAAACCGTACCTTTCCAATCCGCCCCGACGGGAGGAAATGCACAACGAGGCCGGGCCGTCATCGCTGAGTATCGCTGTGGATCCTGCCACGAGATCCCCGGAATACAAAACGCGCATGGCCGCTTTGGACCGCCGCTCGACTTCTTCGCGCGTACGACTTACATTGCCGGCGTGACCCCGAACAATCCCGAAAATCTCGTGCAGTGGGTCCAGTCGCCCACCTCTGTCAAACCGAACACCACCATGCCCGTTCTCGGTCTTTCCGAGCAGCAAGCCCGCGACGTAGCCGCATACCTTGAAACATTGCATTGAATGGGCGATTGGCTCACCGCGAATGAATCGTTCACGGCTGGGCCCGCATCCCGTTCGAGTTTGGAGCAGATATCGGGGGCCCTGCAGGTTCCATAATATTTCTCTGGATTGAGCAACCCTTTGCTTTTTCCGCGCACCCCTACTATCGAGAGTAGTTCTTTTCATTTTCTCTGGAGCGTTGGGTTCCAGACGCCATTAAACCTATACATCGGAGCATTGGATGGCCGAAACCGCGGTCGCGTCTCAACTCACAGAACTGTGGGAAACTCCTAAAACGCTTTGTGGCTGGTTGGGGACGGTCGATCACAAGGAACTGGGTATCCGCTACCTGGTGACGGCCTTTTTGTTCCTGATCGTCGGGGGTGTGGAGTCGCTGCTGGTGCGCATTCAGCTTACGCACTCCAACATGAACTTTCTTTCCCCGGAAGGATACAACCAGATGTACACCATGCACGGCGTCACCATGATCTTCTGGTACGCCGCGCCCATCCTTTCCGGCTTCGCCATTTATCTCATCCCCTTGATGATCGGCGCCCGCGATTTAGCCTTCCCGCGCCTCAATGCATTTACTTATTGGACCTTCCTGTTTTCCGGGATCCTGCTTTACATTTCGCCGTTCTTCCATCAAGCTCCCCACGCCGGATGGTTCGCCTACGTGCCTTACACCCTCACCGAGTATTCGCCCGGCGTGGGCATGGACTACTATGCGCTTTCGCTGATCTTGCTCGGCATATCCACAACCGGCGCGGCCATCAACTTCGTTGTCACCATCTTCCGCTTTCGGGCGCCGGGAATGGCCATCAGCCGCATGCCGTTGTTCGCCTACAGCACATTGACCATTTCCTGCGTCATCGTCTTCGCCATGCCCGCACTCACCGCGGCGTGCATCTTTCTCGAACTCGATCGCCATTGGGGCACGCACTTTTTCGGCATCGCTGGTGGAGGCAGCACCTTCCTCTGGCAGCAGCTCTTCTGGTTCTTCGGCCATCCCTGGGTCTACGTCATCTTTTTGCCCGCCACGGGCATGATTTCGCTCATCATCCCGGCCTTTTCGCGACGGCCGGTCGTGGGCTACGCGTGGATCGCCATCTCCACCATACTCACCGGGCTAGTCGGCTTCGGCGTATGGCTGCACCACATGTTCACGGTGGGCATGTCGGACATCGCCATGAGCATCTTCTCCGCCGGAAGCATGACCATTTCGGTCTTCACCTCCATCCAGGTGCTTGCCTGGCTGGCGACCATCTGGAAAGGCCGCCCCGTCGCCACCACCTCCATGTACTATGCGGTGGGTTCGGTGGTGATGCTGGTCATTGGTGGCCTCAGCGGCGTCTTCACGGGCATCATTCCAGTGGATTGGCAGGTGCACAACACCTATTACGTCGTCGCCCACATCCACTACGTGCTGGTGGGCTCCAATGTGTTCCCGGTTTTCGCGGGGTTTTACTTCTGGCTGCCCAAGATGACCGGCCGCATGATGAGCGAGAAACTCGGCAAGCTCAGCTTCTGGGTCATGTTCATCGGCTTCAATGTCGGATTCTTCCCCATGCACATCATCGGCTTGATGGGCATGCCGCGCCGCATCTTCACCTATCCCGCAGGCCTCGGCTTCGATAAATGGAACATGGTCATCACCATCGGCGCATTCGTCCTGGGCGTTGGCATTCTCATCAGCATCATCAATCTCTTCGTCAGCCTTCGTTCCGGCAAACTGGCGGGACCAAATCCTTGGAACGCCGACGGCCTGGAATGGTTGACCGACTCCCCGCCGCCGCCCTACGACTTCGAGCATATCCCCCTGGTCGCATCGCGCCATCCCTTGTGGGACGACTACGACAATCTCGATGACCCGGACGACGATCGCGTTCTTGACGGCGGGCGGCTGACAACCATCACCACCTGGCTCGACGCCGAACCCATCGGCGTCGCCACCATTCCTGAGGACTCCCTGCTTCCTCTCGTCATGAGCCTGACCCTCCTCGGTTTCTTCCTCGCCTACCAGTTCCACGCCCTGTGGATTGCTTTGGCCTTGATCATCCTCACTTTCCTGGCCGGCTGCGCGTGGATGTGGCCCCACACCGAAAAGGAGGTGCTGTGAGCACCTTAGTCGAAAGCCCGCCGGTGCAAATTCCGCCCCCGCGCACCAAGCTGAGGACCCTCCCTATTGATCAGACCCGCGGCATCCAGGCAGTCTACGCCCTGATTTGCACTGAGGCGACGCTCTTCCTGTGCATGTTCGGCGCCTATTATTATCTCGGCAACAACAAAGATCGCTGGGCCATCGAAACGCCGCCGGAACTCGTTTATCCCTTCGTTCTGCTCGCCATCCTGCTCAGCTCGAGCGCTGTGATCCATTGGGGCGAAAAGCAGGTGGAAAAAGGGCGCTATGGCGCCAGCCGCGCTGCCCTGTGGTTCACCGTGCTTCTCGGTCTCTTGTTTCTCGCTCTCCAAGGAATGGAATACGCCTCTGAATGGGGACGCCTCACTCCCGACACCGATTCCTACGGATCCATCTTTTACACCATCACCACGCTCCACGCCGCGCACGTGATTGCCGGTCTGCTGCTGCTCGCCTACGTCGGTTTCCTGCCCCATTACGGCTTTGCCCGCCGCTCTCCGCACATGCCCTATCAGGTAGCGGCCCGTTATTGGCATTTTGTCGATTTCGTGTGGGTTTTCATCGTTGGGTTGCTCTACGTCATTCCTCACTTTCTGGTGCATGGCCATGTCCACTAGTCCGGCTCCGCAAACCAGCATCTCTCCGCGCAAGCTTTGGTTCGGGCTCGTCACATCGGCCATCGCCTGGACAGCCCTGGGGTGCCTCGACATTGTTGTCAACTGGCGCGCCTGCACGCATCAGGAAGACTTCGGAGTCGCAGGCCCAAACCCAGCCGGACGTTTGGCCATCGGCCTGCTCGCGGTGGCCTTGCTGGCGATCTCCGTCTGGTCGGGCATTGTTTCCTATCGCAACTGGCGGTTGCTGTCCGCGCAAAAAACGTTCCTCGAATCTCAAGCCGTCGAGCGCCGCGAATTCATGGCCGTCCTCGGCGTCATTGTCACCATCACCATGGGCATGGGCATCATCTGGCTGGGCCTGCCGCCGCTATTTCTCGACATCTGCTGGAGGGCCAAATGAAGCGGCTCGCGCGGAAAAACTCCGCGGCGAAGCGCCTTCTCCCCACGAGTCGACTTCTATTCGGGCGCTCTTTGCTGATTACGGCCCTCGCCGCGGCGGGCACCTGTTTCGGCCTGGCGGGGGCCACCGGCTGCCAAGGCGGCCCTCGCGATCCCCGCGCGGGTGTCGGCAACCCACAACGAGGCAAGCAACTCATCGCCCAGTATGGCTGCGCGGCCTGTCACGTCATTCCCGGAATTCGCCTAGCGCGTGGCCTGGTGGGCCCGCCGCTGTTCGATTTCGCCGACCGCACGATGATTGCTGGCGAGTTGCCCAACATCCCCGTCAATCTCGAACGTTGGATCGAGAATCCTCCCGGCGTCGAACCCAGAACCGCCATGCCGAATCTTGGCATCAACCCATCGCAGGCGCAGGATATCGCCGCATACCTGTATACGTTGCGAGGCCATTCGTAATAGCCATGAAACCATTCGCTCCAGGCGAAATCAGTCCCTTCGCCAAAGTCTCCTCCGCATTCGCCCTCCTCGGCTTGGCGAAGCGGCCGATGCTGCGCCGCGCCGGAACGCTGGCTGCGTTTGCGGGGATGTTGGCGCTGGCCGGATGCCGGACTGCGGAGTCCACCTTCAACTGGCGTGGCCCGGCCGCGCACAGAATCGCCAATCTCTCTTGGGACATGACCATTCTCTTTGTGGTCATCACCATCGTCATGTGGGGTCTCTTCGCCTTTGCGTTTTACCGCCGCCACGGCACGCTCGCCGAGCATGAACCGGTCGAAGCCAGCGGTGGAGAGCTGTGGATCGCCATCGGTGGCCTGGCCGTTCCCCTTCTCATCCTCACCGTTCTGTTTGTCGCCGGCCTTTCGCTGCTCCAAGCCTTCCCCATTCATGGAATGCCCAATGGCCTCTCCCAGGCCCAGATGGCGCAAGCTATGAAGCCCGAGATTCGCATCACCGGTCATCAGTGGTGGTGGACGATTGATTACCTCAACGACGATCCCTCCAAAGCGTTCACCACCGCCAATGAGCTTCACCTGCCCACCGGACGACCCATCAATATTGAAGTGGGGACCAGCGACGTCATGCATTCGTTCTGGATCCCCGCCCTCCACGGCAAGGTCGATCTCATTCCCGGCCAGGCCAACTACATCCGTCTCCTCGCGTCGCAGACCGGCACATACACCGGCCAATGCGCGGAGTATTGTGGCGCGGAGCACGCGCGCATGCGCCTTTTGGCCGTGGTCCAGACGCCCAGCGAGTATGAGGCTTGGCTCGAAGATCAGCGTAAGCCCGGCAATGCACCCACCACTCCCGACGCCCAGGCCGGTGAAAAGGTCTTTACCACCGCCGCCTGCGCGTTGTGCCATACAGTGCGCGGAACCATGGCCCACGGAAGCGTCGCCCCCGATCTCACCCACCTTGCCAGCCGGCAGATGCTTGCCTCCGACATCTACCCCAACAACACCTCGTTCCTCGAGGCCTGGATCACCAACGCGCAATCGCTCAAGCCCGCCTGCCTGATGCCCGATCTCCCCAACTTCTCCGGTCAGCAGTTGCGCGATCTGGTGGCCTATCTCCAACAGCTCCACTAAGACCCGCCCTGGCAGGCACCCGGATTCATCTGGACGGTGCGGCCCGGAAAAGAGCATAATGTCTGCTCAAGAAGGCGGGAAAGACGTGCGCCGCTATTTCCGAGCGTTGAGTGTGCAGGCGCGGAAGGAGGGTGAATGGATTACGCACTGAAGCAAATCTCCACGGCGGGCATCCCCGAGGCCATTGCCAAAGCGGAGCTGTATCGCTCCCTCAATGAGCCGGAAGAAGCGGAATCGATCTGCCGCGACATTTTGGCCATCGAGCCGCAGCATCAGTTGGCGCTGCGTTTACTCGGGCTCGCTCTTACCGACCAATTCACGAGCGGCGGCTCCAGTCGTTTCCGGGAGACGGAGGAGATTTTCCAAGGTCTCGCCGATTCCTACGAGCGGCTCTACTACACCGGGATTCTGTATGAACGACGGGCTAAGGCCCTGCTCACCGCCGGGAATCCACTTCCTGCGGTGTTGACGTTTTTTGAGCTGGCGTTGCAAAGTTTCGCAGAAGCCGAAGAGATTCGTCCGGCAGGAAACGACGACGCCATCCTTCGCTGGAACCGCTGCGTGCGCCTGCTTCAGAATTCAGGCTATCGCCGGGATGAGCTGGAACTGGAACTCGTTTCCCTCGACGTTTTCGACACCCCGCCGCGATAGCCGTCTTCCCCAGCCTCTGGAGAGCAAGATTTGCTTCCGGCGCCGATCGTTCGACTTAGAGAATGCGAAACAACCGTTTGAGCGGATCGAAATACCGATCCACGACTCGCTCCTTCAGCGGAATAATGGCGTTCTCTGTGATCGTGATCGATTCGGGACACACCTGCCGGCAACAGGTAGTGATGTTGCAGTAGCCAATATTGTGCAGGCGCCGCAAATCGCTCACCCGGTCTTCTGCGTCAAGCGGATGCATTTCCAGGGCGGCCGCGTAGACCAATAGGCGTGGTCCGATAAACTCATCCTGCTTGTGGTGCTCGCGCAAAACGTGGCAAACATCCTGGCAGAGGAAACATTCGATGCACTTGCGAAACTCCTGCACGCGCTCGACGTCCGCCTGTTGCACGCGCCATGTGCCGTCGGGCGCGTCGGGCGGCCGAGGCTTGAACTGCTTGATTGTCTTCTTGGCCTTGAAATTCCAGGAAACATCCGTGACCAGGTCACGTATGACCGGGAATGTGTGCATCGGCTCGATCGTGACCGGCTGGTTCAAATCGATGTCGCTGAGCCGGGTCATGCACATGAGTTTAGGCATGCCGTTGATTTCAGCGGAGCATGATCCACACTTGCCCGCCTTGCAGTTCCATCGCACCGCCAGGTCCGGCGCCTGCTGCGCCTGAATGTGGTGCACGGCGTCCAGAACCACCATGCCCTCCTCCACGGTGGCTGCGTAATCCTGAAATCCGCCTCCCGCAGAGTTTCCGCGCCAGATGCGAAATGTCGCTGGTGTGGCCATCGGCTTTGCCTCCCGGCTATTTCATCTCCTCGATCACTGCCTTCAATTCATCCGGTATAGGCGGAAGCAAGCGTTTCTCCACTTGCATTTCGCCGTCTGCGCCGCGTTTGACGACGATGTTGTGCTTTCCCCACTCCGCATCTTTGCCTGGAAAATCCTCGCGGAATTGCGCGCCGCGGCTTTCTTTGCGTAACACCGCCGCGCGCGTAATAGCCTCCGCTACAATCAACAGATTCCCGACATCGATCGCGGTGTGCCAACCATTGTTGTATTCGCAATTTCCCGCCGCGCCGACCCGCTCGGCGCGGGCACGCAATTGCTCGATGACCTCGAGGGCTTGTCGCATCTCGCTCTCTGTGCGCACGATCCCCACCAGGTTGTGCATCGCGTCCTGCAGATCGTATTGAACCTGATACGGGTTCTCGCCCGATGCGCCCCGCTCGAAAGGAAGGAGAGCAGTTTTTGCCGCCGTTTGAAGCTCCGTCTCGTCAACTCCCACTGTGCCGTTGGCCTTGGCGAACGCGGCTGCATAGCGTCCTGCGCGGCGCCCGAACACCAGCAGATCGGAGAGGGAATTTCCCCCCAACCGGTTCGCTCCATGCAAGCCCGCAGCCGCCTCGCCCGCGACGAAAAGCCCCGGGATTGTGGACGCCTGCGAATCGCCATCCACCCGGATGCCGCCCATCATGTAGTGCGTCGTCGGACCCACCTCCATGGGCTCCTTGGTGAGTCGAGATCGGCAAGTTGTTTGAATTGGTGATACATGCTGGGGAGCTTGCGCTTGATGTGCTCCTC
>JASHUH010000619.1 GCA_030040115.1 Acidobacteriaceae bacterium
TTTCGCTTTCTGTTCGCCAAACGGAGAGCTACGTCCAGGGGCGGCTGAACCCAGAAAAAGTCACTCCGCACAAGGTCAAATCCGCGCCGCCGGCCGATCCCAACGTCCGCGACGCCCAGGAGCGCCTGCAGCGCGCATTAGGGCTCAAGGTGACGGTCGAAGATCACAATGGCCGCGGAAAAGTGATTATTGAGTACGCCCGACTGGAAGATTTTGACGCGCTGATGGAGCGGTTAGCGGGAGCGTGAACCGCGCCGCAGAAACCGACCTTGTTCACGCGATGGGAGTGGATTGGGTTGCGAGCAAGAACCGGGCCATAGCCGGACGGTCCAGTCCGTGGGGTCGAGAACCGGGGTTCTCGCGGTTGAAGAGCGCGTCCGCGGGGTCCGGTATGCGTTGCTCCCTGCTCCTGGAACTCGTGAAAATCGGCTTCCGCCATCCGAATCGTGTTGACAGGCACTAGAACTCCGGCCCGCCGGTACCCTGCGGACGCGTGCTGCGCTGTTTGGCTTCCTGAAGCAGTTGATCGAACTCGGTCCGCGGCATGTTGAGTTTTTCCGGATGCTGGTCGATCCACTTGCCGAAGGCATCGTATTTTGCCGCGTCCCAGCCCCCCTCGAACTGGCCGCCATTCTTGCCTTCGCGGTTCAACTCGAAGTTGTAGTCGTCGGTGAGCGAGGTGAATTCTGCCGAGGCGACGGCTTGTTCGGCGAGGATGGCGGGAATGAAGAGCACTCCTTCTTCCGGTTTGCCCAGCACCAGGTCGCCGGGGAGGACGACTGCCTGGCCAATGCGGACGGGGACATTGATTCCAGTGAGCTCCATGTCCTGCCAGGCGGTGGGATCGTAGCCTTTATACATTCCGTTGAAATTGGGAATTTCGCGGAGCTCCTCCTGATCACGGACGCCGGCGTCGAAGATAAAGCCGGCATGGGTGTGGCCGGCGATGCCGTTGCCAAGATTGGATCCAATCAATGTTCCGTATTCGATCTTGCCCCATCCGTCGGCGACGTAGACATCGCCTTCGACCAATTCCGCGATCGGCCAACTGTTGGTTCCGGTGGCGACACGTCCCTCTGCTTTGCCCTCGGCGATGATGGCGTTGCGCATGTCGGGGCGCGTGGGCATGTATTGAGCAGTCAGGGCCCGACCGACGATTGGCTTCTCGTTGGTCATGTGAAGCGCCTGCCAGTCCCCTTCGTATTGGGAGCGGTAGCCGTGAAAGCGCAGGTAGCCCCAGATGTCCTCAATGCTCATGTTGGCCGCGCGTTTCAGCAAATCATCGGGGACCTTCGGCCGGCCGTCGGGGAAGCGGTCACCCTTCCAATCCGAGGTGTAGAAAAGAATCTGTTCCCGGGTCTGCTTGACCTGCGCGAAGGCTGGCGCCGCACTACCCGCCGCAAAGGCAATGAGAATGGCAAATACTAAGCGTCTCATGGAAATAGAGCTCCCTTCCGGCTATGGTTTTTAGCTTTGAATCTCAGAAGAGTAGAAAATACAGATCGCCGCGCCCGACGAAAGTCTGCGCGATAAAGCCCGTTCGGGTTACGTGACACACGCTAGCGGAGCCGCGATGAACATGTCAAGAGGGAAGGAGCGGGAGCGGAGAAGGGTCCTGCGAGCAACGTGCGAGGGCGCGGTTTTCCGTTCCCCAGCGACTTCGGGTGGCGTGGACCACGCTCGTAACTGTCCAAAGCTTCCCACTGATTGCGTGATCGCTCCGACTCCTTTTCCAGAAGCCGCTTCCGAGCCAAGCGTGTCTTCGGCTCCAGGTCGGCCAGAAGCTCTCCTTCAGATCGGCAAGGCAGATCGGCAAGGCAGCGCTGGAAACGCTCGGCAGGGTTGCAAGGGTCCTGCTATGATGCGGCACAAGGACGGGGATGACGGCCGGTCAGAACGGCGAGCGGAGCGCGGGATGGGAGCGCCAAACGGCAGGGGTGAGGTTTCGCGCGGCAGTGGAGGCGGAGAAACCGCTGCAGATTGTGGGCGCGATCAACGCCTACACGGCGCGCCTAGCGGAAGCTGCGGGGTTCCGGGCGCTGTATCTTTCGGGTGGAGGGGTGGCGGCGAATTCGCTGGCGCTGCCGGACCTGGGGATCAGCACCATGGAAGACGTGCTGACGGATGTTCGGCGGATCACCGACGCCACGGAGTTGCCGCTGCTGGTGGATATCGACACCGGATGGGGAGGGGCGTTCAACATCGCCCGCACCATCCGGTCGATGATCAACGCTGGGGCTGCGGCCGTACACATCGAGGATCAGGTGAGCGCCAAGCGCTGCGGCCACCGGCCGGGCAAGGAACTGGTTCCGGCCGAAGAAATGGTGGACCGCATCAAAGCTGCTGTAGACGCGCGCACCGACGAGCAATTTGCGATTATGGCGCGGACGGACGCGCTGGCGAGCGAGGGATGGAGCCGCGCGGTGGAGCGGGCGCAGGCGTACGTGGCCGCCGGCGCAGATATGATTTTTGCCGAAGCGGTGACGGAAGTGGCGATGTACCGGGAATTTCGCGAGGCCACGGGTGTTCCGGTGCTGGCCAACATTACCGAATTCGGGCAGACGCCGCTGTGGACGCGCGAAGAGCTGGCGCAGGCGGGCGTGGATATGATTCTTTATTGCTGCGCGGCCTACCGGGCGATGAATGCGGCCGCACTGAAAGTGTACGAAACCATTCGCGCCGAGGGCACACAGAAAAGCGTGCTGCCGCTGATGCAGACCCGGGCCGAGTTATATCGCTATCTGGATTACCACGCTTACGAGCAGAAACTCGACGAGCTTTTCGCAAAAGGCAGGTAGGCGGATCGGTTTGTGCGCCGTCTATCGATGGGCAGCATTTTCCCGGAGGATGCGATGAATGTTATGGAAGCGCAACACGCGCCGGCCTACAAGGTGAAGAAATCGGTGGCGTTGTCGGGCACGCCGGCGGGCAACACCGCGCTGTGCACGGTGGGCCAGAAGGGCAACGATCTGCATTATCGCGGCTACGACATCCACGATCTTGCCGCGCGGTGCACGTTCGAGGAAGTGGCGTATCTGCTGGTGCACGGGAAGCTGCCGAACGCCCGGGAACTGGCGGAGTATAAGGCGCATTTGCGCGCGCTTCGCGCCTTGCCCGGCGAAGTGACGCAGGCGCTGGAATTACTCCCGGCCTCGGCACACGCCATGGACGTGCTGCGCACGGGAGTCTCGGTGCTGGGCTGCGTGCAGCCGGAAGCCGAGGATCACGGCGAAGAAGGCGCGCGCGCGATCGCGGATACACTGCTGGCGGCGCTGCCGTCCATGCTGGTTTACTGGTTCCATTTTGCGCGCAGCGGTCAACGCATCGACGTGCAGGGCGACGGCGAGTCGATCGCGGGCCATTTTCTGCATTTGCTGCACGGCAAACCCCCGAGCCTGGAGTGGACGCGGGCGATGCAGGTGTCGCTGATTCTTTACGCGGAACACGAATTCAATGCGTCGACCTTCACGGCGCGGGTGATTGCGGGGACGGGATCGGACCTGTATTCATGCATCGGCGGAGCGATTGGGGCGCTGAAGGGGCCCAAGCACGGCGGGGCCAACGAGGCGGCGCTGGAGATTCAATCGCGCTATGCGTCGCCAGAGGAATCCGAGGCCGACATGCTGCGTCGCGTGGAACAGCGCGAGGTGATCCTGGGGTTCGGCCATCCGGTGTACACGGTGAGCGATCCGCGCAGCGACATCGTCAAGGAACAAGCGCGGGCGCTGGCCACGCAGCCGGAGGGAAAGCGGCTGTTCGCCGTTGCAGAGCGGATCGAGGAGACGATGCGCCGCGCCAAGCACATGTTCCCCAATCTGGATTGGTATAGCGCGGTGACCTACCATCTGATGGGCATTCCGGTGGCGATGTTCACGCCGGTTTTTGTGATGGCGCGGACGGCGGGCTGGAGCGCGCACGTGATCGAGCAGCGGCAGGACGGAAAAATCATTCGCCCCGCGGCAGTGTACACCGGTCCGGAGAATTTGCGGTTCGCGCCCATCGAGGAGCGCGGGTAGCGCGGCTGTGTGGCGGCTTGCCGGCCGCGCGCAGCGCGCCGTTTACTGGGCGACCCCGGGCGCCGCGCCGATGGGGTTTCCTGCCTTAAACCACCCTCCCGACGTACACTAAGATTTCGCTGTTTTTTTGAAGGAGCAGACCCGCATGGCCTATCCCACGCAGTACCGCTATACCCGCGAGCACGAATGGATCGACGCCGATGGATCGATTGGCGCGGTCGGCATCACCGATTATGCGCAGGATTCGCTGGGCGACATCGTGTACGTGGACGCGCCCAAAGTGGGCGACCACGTGACCGCCGGCGCGAGTTTTGGCTCAGTGGAGAGCGTGAAGGCGGTGAGCGATCTTTTTTCGCCGGTGACGGGCAAGGTGACTGCCGTCAACGAAGAGCTGAAGACGGCGCCCGACAAAATCAATGAGAACGCGCACGGCGCCTGGATTATCAAGGTAGAGTTGTCCAATCCGGCGGAACTGGATGCGCTGCTGGACGCGGCGGCGTATGAGGCATTTATTGCGGAGGAAAGCGGGCATTGAGGGACTAGGGACCAGGTCTGTGACCGCGTGAACTTGCGCCTGCCACCCTTGCGGCAAAAGCAAAACGCCGCAAGGGGCGCCCACATTGGCGCAAAAATGAGCGGTTATTGATCCAGTCGCTCATCCCTTCGTCCCTTTTTCAAAAGGATTTGGAATGCGATGAGATACTTACCGAAATCGCCGGCGGAACGCGAGCAGATGCTTGCCGCGATTGGCGCGCGTTCGATCGACGATCTGTTCGCCATTATTCCCGCCGAGTATCGGCTGGAACGGGATTTGCACGTGCCGCGCCAGCAGGCGGAGAGCGAAATTGTGGACTACTTCCGCGCCGCGGGACAGAAAAATGCGACCGATTACGCCAGCTTTCTGGGTGCAGGAGCGTACCGGCATTACCGGCCAGTGATCATCGATGCGCTGGTGCAACGCGGGGAGTTTCTGACCAGCTACACGCCTTACCAGGCCGAAATTGCGCAGGGCACGCTGCAGGCCATCTTCGAATTTCAGACCTTGATCGCCGAGCTGACCGGCATGGATGTGGCCAACGCCAGCATGTATGACGGGTCGACGGGAGCGACTGAAGCAGTGATGATGGCCGCGCGGGTGACCGGACGCCACAAAGCAGTGGTTGCGGCGACGGTGCATCCCGAGTACCGCGAGGTGCTGGCGACCTATTCCCGCCGGCAGGGGCTGCCGGCGGCGGTGATTGGCTATGAACCGCGGACCGGCCGCGTGGATCTGGATGCGCTGGAAGCGGCGGTGAGCGAAGAGACCGCCGCGGTGCTGGTGCAAAGCCCGAACTTTTTCGGCGTGATTGAAGACATTCCCGCAATTGCCCAGATTGCCCACGCCAAGGGAGCGCTGCTGGTAGTGGCGATCGCGGAAGCGGTTTCGCTGGGGGTGGTGCGTCCGCCGGTGGAGGCCGACATCGTGGCGATGGAAGCGCAATCGTTTGGCGTGGCGCTGAGTTATGGCGGGCCCTACTGCGGGGTGATCGCGGCCAAGGAGCGGTATGTGCGGCAGCTTCCCGGACGGCTGGTGGGGCAGACCACCGACGGCGACGGAAACCGTGGGTTTGTGTTGACCCTGGCTACGCGCGAGCAGCACATCCGGCGCGAAAAGGCGACCTCGAACATCTGCACCAACCAGGCGCTGGTGGCGCTGATGGCGACCATCTGCCTGGCGGTTTACGGCAAAGAAGGGGTTCGCGAGCTGGCCGAGCACAACCTGGCCAAGGCCGATTACGCGGCCAGGACGCTGAGCGCGCAAGCCGGGGCCCGGCTGCTTTTTGACGGCGCGCCGCGCTTCCACGAGTTTGTGCTGGAAACCGAGGAAGCGCCGGCGGCCTGGAGCCAGCGGCTGCTGGAAGAAAAGATCGTCGGCGGAATCGAACTGAGCCGGTGGTATCCGGAGCTGAAAAATGCGACGCTGTGGTGCGCCACAGAGGTGGTGACGCGGGAGCGGATTGACGCGGCGGCGCGGGTGCTGGCGGCAAAGCCGGTTGCGGCGTAAGGCGGCTGCCGGTTGCTCGGGGTTGTGGCTTCTTGAAATCGTGCTATCCCGGGTCCCATAAGCGGGATCTCCACCCCAGCGAGCACGAATCACTCGCTGGGGACCCGGGACCTGGGGCACCCAATGTTGGCGCGCGGCAATGAACCTTGAAACGGACCCGCGCCGGTTACGGCACGTATAAATCCACATATTTATTGACCGGCATGGCCTCGAGCCGCTCTTGATCGAGCGAGGCTTCGAGAATCCGCTGCTGCTGCGCTTCGTTGAAGCGACGGCGCAAGGTGGTTTTGAATTTTTCGACGAGCAGGGGAATGCCTTCTTCGCGGCGGCGCTTGTGGCCAATGGGGTATTCGACTATTTCTTCCAGCACAGCGCCATCGTCGAGAACTGCACGAAGTGCGTTCGCGATGGAGCGCTTATCCGGGTCGTGGTAGTCGCGTGTGAAGCGGGGCTCTTCGACGCAGTCGATTTTGGCGCGGAGGGCGTCAATGCGGGGGCCCGAAACGGGATCCAGCGCGACGGCGTCTTCGTAATCGGCGGCGGTGAGCCGGCCAAAAAGCAGCGGAATGGCGACCATGTATTGCACGCAATGATCGCGGTCGGCGGGATTCGCGAGCGGGCCTTGCTTGTCGATGATGCGCAGGCAGGCCTCGTGTGTCCGGATGGTTATTTTCTTGATTTCGGATGAGAATTTTCGGCGGTCAAGTTCCGCGCGGAGCTTCATGGCGGCCTCGACGGCGGTCTGGGCGTGGAATTCTGCGGGGTAGCTGATTTTGAAGAGCACGTTTTCCATGACGTAGGAGCCGTAGGGGCGCTGGAATTTGAATTCCTGGCCGCGGAAGGAGACGTCGTAAAAGCCCCAGGTTTTGGCGGTGAGCGCGGAGGGGTAGCCCATTTCGCCGGCGCGAGCCATGAGGGCGAGACGGACGGCGCGGCTGGTGGCGTCGCCGGCAGCCCAGCTTTTGCGGGAGCCGGTGTTCGGGGCGTGACGATAAATGCGCAGGCTTTGGCCGTCGATCCAGGCGTTGGAGAGGGCGTTGATGGTCTCGTCGCGGGTAAGGCCGAGGAGCTGGCTGACGACGGCGGTGGAAGCGACTTTGACGAGAACGACGTGATCGAGGCCGACCTTGTTGAACGAGTTTTGGAGCGCGATGCAGCCTTGGATTTCGTGGGCCTTGATCATGGCGGTCAGTACCTCTCGCATCTTCAAAGGGGGTCTGCCGCCCGCAGGGCTACGCGAGAGCCAGTCGGCGACGGCGAGGATGCCGCCGAGATTGTCGGAGGGGTGACCCCATTCGGCGGCGAGCCAGGTGTCGTTGAAGTCGAGCCAGCGGATCATGGCGCCGATGTTGAAGGCGGCCTGTACGGGGTCGAGTTGATAGCTGGTTCCGGGAACGCGGGCGCCGTGAGAAACCACGGTTCCGGGAACGATGGGACCGAGGAGCCGGGTGCAGGCCGGATAGTCGAGCGCTTCGAGGCCGCAGCCTAACGTGTCGAGGAGGCAATAGCGGGCAGTGGAGTAGGCCAGATCGCTCGCGATAGTGTAACCGAGCGCATAATCGGCAATGTCGGTGAGGACCTTGTCCGGAGCGGGGCGTTCGTTGCCGATGGGCGAGGACACTGGCTCTCCTTGGCTACAGCCATTTCAACACGCGGGGATGGGTCGTTGTCTGCCTGTTCAAACGCGAGCGGCGGGCAGGACGGCGCGCGATTCGAGCTCGCGACGAAGAGCATCGGAGCCTGTGAAGCGGAGGGCGGTGAGGCCGGCGGTTGCGGCTGCGGCAACGTTTTCTTCGCGGTCATCGATGAAGAGGATGCGCTCCGCCGAACTGCCGACGATGTCGATGGCGCGCTGGTACATGGCGGGCTCGGGCTTGCGCAGGCCCAGAAAACAGGAACTGAGCGCGATGCGGAAATAATTGCGCAGGCCAAAGGTTTTGAAGCGATATTCGTTGATTTCGCGGGCTTCGTTGTTGAGCGATCCGAGGAGGTATTTGCCGGAGGCGGCCAGCTCTTTGAGAACGTCCATGGCCCCGCCGGGGAGCAATTTGGATTGGTCGAGCAGGCAGGAAACGAACTGGTCGCGCGTGAAGGCGCGGGGCTGGTGAAAAATGACGAAATTGAGATAGGCTTCCATGGTCACGCCGCCGCGCTCCCAGAGACCATCGATTTCGAGATGGCGAGCCTCCAGGTCCCGGACGTCAAGATGCAGCTCGGCGGCGACCGCGGCGCGTTCACGGCGGTCCCAACTGTTGGTGAGCAGGACGCCACCGATGTCGAACAGGATTACGTCGTAAGGGGCGGAATGAGGCATAGGGAACAGGGAACAGGAAATAGGGATCAGGGATCAGGGATCAGGGAACAAGGAGTAAAGACTGGTTTCGCGATATTGGCGCGCGCGTGGGTCATTGCGGTTTGGCTTGCCCAAATTCCAAAAAATCGGGTCCGGAAAACCCGGGCTTGAATACGTTCGATGCAGGTGTGCAGGACTGCGAACGCGCGATCACTTGCCGGGCTCACTTCCGCGGACGTGGCGGGCTTCGATGGCAAGCACTTTGCGGAAGCGGCGGGTGAGGCGCTCCTCATTGGCCTGAAATTGGGCGGCAACGAAGGCGCGGGCCAGCTCGAAGGCCAGCTCGGAGCCGATGATGCGGGCACCGAGGACGAGAATATTCATGTCGTCGTGCTCAACGCCCTGGTGAGCCGAATAGGTGTCGTGGCAGATGCCGGCGCGAATACCGGGGATTTTATTAGCGGCGACGCAGACGCCGACGCCGGAGCCGCAGATGAGAATCCCGCGGGGGGCAACGCCACCGGTGACGGCCTCGCCGACTTTTTCGGCGAAGTCGGGGTAATCATCGAGAGGATCATAGGTGTAGGCTCCGACGTCGACCAATTGGTGGCCGGCGGCGGCGAGGTGATCGCACACCTCTTTTTTGAGGGCGAGTCCGGCGTGATCGGAACCGATGACGAGCTTCACAGTTTTCCTTTCTCGGTTGGGCCTGTCGGTCCCCTAGCTTTAACCGGCTGCGGGAACCAGCGAGAATGTGTAGCTTGCAATGCTGCCCGAAGACGTGGAACCGGCCCCCGAAAGCGTGATCGCGCCCCCTGTAGTGACGGTTGCCGGCGTGGCGACAAGCACGGCAACCGGAGGACTTTGAATGTTCACCGTCGCGTAGGCGGGCTGGCTTTTCACGCCGAGGTTATCCGTCACCACCAGCGAAAACACCACCGGCCCGGACTTGTTGGGCACGGTGACCTCAATGGTGGACGTGGGCGCGGTGGTTGTCGTGCTGGGTTGGGAGGGTGAGAGTACAACGGGAGCGGCCGGAGCGGAACTACCCGGCGCCTTCGCAGGAACCTGCGCCACGCCCGTAAGGGACACCTGCGCCTCGCCGATCGCCGTGTTTTGTCCCAAAATCGCGGTCGAGGCGCCGTCCACAGTTAAATTCGACGACTGCGACATGCAAGCACCTCCGCCCCTCGTCCTCTGTGAGGAACGCTGAATCTCTGGCTACTTTACCAAGGCCCTCGCCTTTGCGGCTACGTTTTCCGCGGTGAAGCCGAGCTCGGCAAGGACTTTGGCGCCGGGGGCGGAGGCGCCGAAGCGGTCGAGCCCGATCACGGCGCCGTCCTGGCCAACGTATTTCCACCAGCCGAGGGTGGCCCCGGCCTCGACGGCGAGCTTGGGCACGTTGGCGGGCAGGACGCTGGCTTTGTATTCGGGCGATTGCTCTTCGAAAAGCTTCCAACTGGGAAAACTGACCACGCGAGCGTGGATTCCTTCGCCGGCGAGGAGCTTAGCGGCTTCGACCGCGGGCCAAAGCTCGGAGCCCGTGCCGATGAGCACGACTTGCGGGTTGGGTGGATCTTCGAGGATGTAAGCGCCTTTGCTCACAGCGGCATAGAGATCGCGGCCGGAGGGGTCGATTACGGGCAGGTCCTGGCGGGAGAAAGCGAAGAAGGCCGGCCCTTTGCGCTCCAGGGCCAGCCGCCAAACTGCAGCGGTTTCATTGGCGTCGGCGGGACGGAAATCAGTGAGGTTGGGAACGGCGCGCAACATCATCAGGTGCTCGACCGGCTGGTGCGTGGGGCCGTCTTCGCCGAGGCCGATGGAGTCGTGGGTGAAGATGAAGAGCGCGCGGCGGCGCATGAGGGCGGCCAGGCGCAGGGCGGGCTTGCAGTAATCGGAGAAGCAGAAGAAGGTTGAGCCGAAGGGGATGAGGCCGCCGTGCGCGGCGATGCCATTGACGGCGGCGCACATGCCGAACTCGCGCACGCCGAAGAAAACGTTACGGCCGGCGGGATCCTCATGGAAGTTGGCGCCCGGCTTGAAGATGGTCTTGGTGGAGGTGGTGAGGTCGGCGGCTCCGCCGAAGAGCTCGGGGAGCGGGTCGGCGAGGGCGTTCAGGACCGCGCCGCCGGCGTTGCGCGTGGCCACGGGTTTGCCGGTGGGGAAACTGGGAATGGCTTTTTCCCACCCCGGCGCGAGCTTAGATTCCTGGGTGCGGGTGAATTCGGCGGCAAGCTGGGGGAATTGACCTTTATAGGCGGCAAAGAGCTGGTTCCACTCGGATTCGATCCTGGCGCCGCGTTCACCGGCTTGGCGCCAGTTGGCCAGGGCGTCCTCGGGGACGTAAAAGCTCTGGTCCTCAGGAAAGCCGAAGAAGCGCTTGGTGGCCGCGGTGTCGGCGGCGCCAAGGGCCTCGCCGTGGACTTTATTGGTTCCCGCACGGGGGCTGCCGTAGCCGATCACGGTGCGAACAGCGATGAAGGAGGGGCGAGCGGTTTCAGTCTTGGCGGCTTCGATGGCGGCCTCGATGGCGTTTAGGTCGTTGCCGTCGGCCACGCGCTGCACGTGCCAGTGATAGGCCTTGAAGCGCTCGAGGGCGTCATCGGTGTAGCTGAGAGACGTGGGGCCGTCGAGGGAGACGAGGTTGTCGTCGTAGAGGAAGATGAGCTTGCCGAGGCCGAGGGTGCCGGCGAGAGCGGCGGCTTCGTGGGAGACGCCTTCCATCAGGTCGCCATCGCCGCATAAGGCGAAGGTGTGGTGATTGACGATGTCGAAGCCGGGGCGGTTGTAGACGGCGGCGAGGTGCTTTTCCGCGATGGCCATGCCCACGGCCATGGCGATGCCCTGGCCGAGCGGGCCGGTGGTGACTTCGACGCCTTCCGCCTCAATGGACTCGGGATGGCCGGGCGTTTTGGAGCCCCATTGGCGGAAGCTCTTAAGGTCGTCGAGAGTCATGTCGTAGCCGCACAGATAGAGCGTGGCGTAAAGCAAGGCCGAGGCGTGGCCGTTGGAGAGCACGAAGCGGTCGCGATCGGCCCAGCGGGCGTTGGCCGGGTTGTGCTTCATGAACTTGTGGTAGAGCAGGTAGGCGATGGGAGCGCAGCCAAGCGGGGCGCCGGGATGGCCGCTTTTGGCTTTTTCGACCTCGTCAACGGCGAGCAGCCGGAGGGTGTCGATGGAGAGCTGATCGAGAGAAAGCGTGGCGAGGGTCGAAGTCATGATGGATAAAACTCGTCCTTTCCGCTAAGAATCGGCGCGAAAAATTCACGGCGAAGACCAGAATGCGGAGGTGTTTCGCACGTGGCAGGGGGCGCGGCTTGGGGCCAAAGCCGGTGTCTCTTATGATGCCCGTTCGTTCAGGAGGTTACGAAGCAGCCTCAATCTTGACTTTCACATTGTACCCAAGCCAGCGATCGCTTTCGGGCCAGTGGAGGGTCCACTGCAATTCGGCAACGTCGGCCGGAGGAACGATGTCGGCGCTGAAGCCGGCGCTGCCCAGACCGCGACTGAGAAGGGAGTTTTTGGTTTCCCAATTATCGGAGCTCCAGGCCACCTCAAAATAGTCATCATCGAGGACGCGCAAGACGCAGCCCGCGCCCATGGACTGGATGGGGCGCTGACGGCTGTAGATTTCAAGGTCGCGGCGGATGTGGGCGCGGCCCTCCGGAGTCGAGTAACGCTGGTACACGGGGTCGATGCGGTCGAAGACCGTGCCGTCGACGGCGGAGCGGAGGAGTTTGAGGTACTCGGCGTGGGCCCAGACCAGCGGGACGGCGGAGCCGGCGGGCTGGCCGAGGCGCAGGTGGTGTTCGGGGCGGTTGGCCTCGTCCCACACCTGTTCGGGAAGCATCTGGCCGCAGGTGGCAAAGCGCTCGTAGGTGCGGATGAGATGGTCAATGTCGTGGCCAGCGGCTAGTTCGTAGTGCGCGCGCTCGCCGGTAAGGAGCGGCCACACGCGGCCCTGGCCCCAGTTGAGATAGGGTCCGCCGTCGGGCCGTTGGCCGTAGCCGTCGTTGTTGTAACGGAGCCAGCCGGAACCTTGGGGAAGATTGCGCTTGAGTACGGCGTCAACGACCTTGAGGGAGTCGACGATGAGGGGGTCGTCGGCGCGCCGTACGCCGTAACGGACCAGTTCCAAAAAACCCGCGTCCACGATCTCACGGGCCTGGAACTCGGTGCGGGAGCCGGGCGGGCGGTTGGCGAGGCGGATGGTCTCGGTTCCGCAACCCTCGTGGGCGTAGGCCTCACCGCACTCCGGGGGGCGGATGCGCATGTAATGGCGCGTAACTTCGGGAAGCAGGACGCCATTCTTGGTGACCGTCCAGTCTTCGAGATGGCCTTCGATCCAGTCGGCAAACTCCTCGAGGAACACGGCCAGCTCGTTGGAATCGTGGGCGCGGGCAATCTCAGCCGAGCAGATGAGGCTGGAGATGACGGCGGCAAGGGTAGAGGGGGAATAGCCGGCATTTTCTTCCCAGCGCTCCTGGTGGGTGATGGGGGCCTGGCGGAGCAGGCAGCCGGCGGCGCGCTCCACGAAGGGAAAAATGTCCAGTTCGCCGAGGCTGTTGGCCTTCCACAGACGCCAGGCCAGAATGAGCGGAAAGGCGATCTCGTCGAGCTGTTTGCCGCTCCAATACGGGGTGCCGTTGATCCAGAAATTCTGGGCGAAGCCGCCGTCGGGTTGTTGCGTGCAAGCGAGGTAGACCAAAGCGCGGCGGGCGGTCTCAGCGCGGCCACAGGCCAGCAGAGCGGAGGCGGTCTGCACCATGTCGCGAGTCCAGACCAGGTGGTAGCCGCCGAGATCGTCGTCGCTTTTGATCTGGCCCCAGGGGATGGAGGCCGAGGCGACAAAGGCTCCGGAATAGATTTTGTCTTCGTGGGCCAGGAGGACGTTATGGCTGGCGCGCATGAGTTTGCCGGCGTCCTGAGCCTTAGCGGCGAGCCACTCGGGATTGGCGGCACGGCGCCACTGGTCGATGAAGCGTTGACGCAGCTCGGGGTAGGGCGCGGCAAGCGAGGAAATGGTTTTCTGCGCCGCGGTGTGATGGCCCTCGCCGATGCCGATGGCCAAGGTGAACTCGAGGGCGGAAACGCCAGCAGCTCCGTTGGTGATGAGGGCAGCTTTGCCGTTGGAGCTTTCCGATTGCTCATAGATGGGAGGCAGGGCGAGCTCGCCGATGACGGCCACGTTGCCTTCGGTCGCCGAACCGAACTCCCAATCCATTTTGAAATCCTGCATCAGGTCCCGCCAGCCGTCGCTCTCGCCGACAAAACCGCAGCTTACCCGTGAGAACCCGCAACTGGCGGCCATGGCCAGCGACCACTCGTTCTTCCAGGCCAGCAGCACCTTGCGTCCGGCCAGGTCGAGGGCGCGGGCGGAATTTCCGGAACCGCCGCCATCGAGGTGCGGCGCCAGCAGCGCATAGAGCTTGAGGCGCGGCAGCAGGTCCTCGTGGCCTTCGAGTCGGACGCGGGTGAGCACCACGGAATGGTGCGGATCGCAGATGATTTCCTTGGTAAGGCAGTAGCGCCCGTCGGGATCGCGGTTGTAGTAGCGTATGCCGAGAGCCTCGGGATGGATGTATTCGAAGGTGGTGTGCAGGTCGCGCTTCTCTTCGTGGGCGAAGGTTTCCCC
>JASHUH010000620.1 GCA_030040115.1 Acidobacteriaceae bacterium
CAGCCAGATGACTTGCATCACCTGCCACGATCCGCACACAAGCTATCGCGCGCCGGGCATGGCGCAGCATTATCTGGCCGTCTGCCAAAGCTGCCACCAGGACGTGAAGCACACTGTCGCGCTGCCCGCAAGCGAAAACTGCCTCACCTGCCACATGCCCCAGCGGCGCGCCGACGACGCCGTGCACGTGGTCATGACGGATCACTACATTCAACGGATCAAGCTCGACCGCGATCTGGTGGCGCCGAAGCCCGAAATGATCGATGAGCAGGGCCGGCTGGGCATTGTGCTCTACTATCCCCCGCAGTTGCCTCCCACGGCGGAGAACGAGCTCTATCTGGACCTGGCCAAGGTCCAGGATGGGTCTCGAGGCGCGCCAGCCATCGCCCACCTGGAAGAGGACCTGCTCAAGGACTCACCCGCCGCTTCCGAATTCTACTTCGAGTTGGCCCATGCGTATTCCAAGGTTGGGCGCGACGCCGACGCGGTGCGCTGGTACGAAGAGGCGCTCCGGCGGCGTCCCGTTTATCCCGCGGCGTCGAAGGAGCTGGCCATAGCCCTGGTCGCCGCAGACAAGATGCCGCGCGCTGAAGAGATCCTGAGCCGGGCCGCGGCCGCTTCCCCTGACGACGGTCAATTGCTGGCCGATCTTGGCAATCTCTATCAGCGTCAAGAGCGCGTGGCCGATGCCCGCCGCGCATTATCGCGCGCTCTGGCGCTCGATCCCTCCCAGGCCCAGACGGAAAACCTCCTGGGCCTGCTCGCAATCCGCGAGAAAGATCGGCAGGACGCGGAAAAGTGGCTACGCGCGGCGATACGTGATAACCCCGATTTGGCCGAGGCGCACAGCAATCTGGGCAATCTGCTGAGCGGTGCCGGGGACTACGAGCAGGCCGCGTACCAGTTCCAGCGCGCCATCCGCGTGGATTCAAAATATGCGGCGGCGCACCATGGCTACGGGCTGATGCTCGAACTGATGCACTCCTACGATCAGGCGATCGACGAGCTCGAGCAGGCCGCTCGCCTCGATCCAGGCGATGCGCAAACCCATGGCGACCTCGGCGACCTGCTCGCCGCGCGCGGGCAGTTGCCGGAGGCTGAGGCGCAATACGGAATGGCGCTTGCAAGCGAACCCGGCGCGGCCGATCTGCACACCAGCCTAGGCGAGGTTTTGGCGGCCGAGGGAAAGCAGGCCGAGGCCGGGCGGCAATTCGCGAAGGCAGTCGCTATTAACCCCACCGTTTATGAGGCGCAGCTCGGTCTGGCCACGGTGCTGGCGCGCGAGGGCCAAACGGCGGAGGCGCGCCTGCACTGCCAAAAAGCGGCTGAAAGCCCCGATCCATCGCTGCGCGGCGCCGCGCTCAACCTGCTTCACCAATTGGGGAATTAAATCGCGCGGCGGACTTGGCACGTGAAGTCCTGCGGGCAGATAGGCCGGCGGCAATTGACTTGTCCCGTGACCGCTTGCTAATATGGGAGCGCAAATTATATTGCGTATTATGCAATCGCCTGGATCGGCGGTTGGTTCGCTCGCCTGGCGGCGCTTTGGGCGCCACGCGAAATCGGAGCGCCTGCCAAACCGCGGGATGGAAAAAATATGAGAAAGGTGCTATGTTGGCCGGCCGCTTCCTTTCTGCTTTTAACTGCGGTTGTGCTTTTGGCGGGCCCGAAAACAACCGCCGAAGCAGACGGCGTTTCGGCGCCATCTCCGTACACCACCTGGCGTGAATACGGAGGCAGTCCGGAGGATGCGCAGTATTCGGCGCTGCAGCAGATCAACCGCTCCAATGTGTCGCATTTGCGGCAGGTGTGGTTTTACCCCGCCGGCAACAATGGGTTCCGCTATGGCTCGAACCCGATCGTCATTGACGGCGCGATGTATGCTGTCGGCAAAAACAACAGCGTGGTTGCGCTCGACGCGGCCACCGGCAAAGAGATCTGGGTTCACGACAACGGCAAGGTGACCAACTTCAACTCCCGCGGACTGGTCTATTGGCAAAACCAAGACGGCTCCGATCGCCGCATTCTTTGCGTCGTCAATAACACGCTGACGGCCATTGACGCACGTTCCGGAAAAACCATCGATTCCTTCGGCGACAACGGCAGCGTGGACTTGCGCGTGGGCCTGGGGCGCGATCCCAAAACCATCCGCCAGATCGGATCGCAGACACCGGGTAGGATTTTCGGCGATCTGATTCTCGAGGGCTCCGCAACCGGCGAAGAATACGAGTCGCCTCCAGGCGACCTGCGGGCATATAACGTCGTTACCGGCCAAATGGCCTGGATCTTTCACACCGTTCCCCATCCCGGCGAACCGGGCTACGACACGTGGCCTCCGGGCGCGTGGAAGTACATTGGCGGAACCAACACCTGGGGCGAAATTTCCCTCGACGCCAAGCGCGGCGTCGCTTACTTCCCCACCGGCTCACCGACATACGATTTTTACGGCGCCGACCGCAATGGCGCGGATCTTTACTCCGATTGCATCCTTGCCATCGACGCCCGCACCGGCCAACTGATCTGGCACTATCAAACAACGCATCACGATCTGTGGGACTACGATCTGATGGTCGGCCCCAAGTTGCTCACCGTCAACCACGACGGCCACAGAGTGGACATTCTGGCCCAGGCCGGCAAGAACGGTTTCCTGTATGTGCTGAACCGCAAAACCGGCAAGCCCATCTGGCCCATCGTCGAGCGGCCTGCGCCCCAGTCGGACATGCCTCGTCACATTGCCTGGCCCACGCAGCCGTTCCCCACCGTAATACAGCCATTCGCGCGGCAGCGGTTTACCGCCGACGAAGTGGATCCGTACATTGCCGATCCTAAAGAGCGCGAAGCCATCCGCGCCGAGGTCGCCGCAGCCCGCAACTTCGGCATCTACACGCCAGACGATACCGGGCAAACCATCGAAATGCCCGGCAACAACGGCGGCGCGAACTGGGGATCGGCGGCCGTCGACCCCGCCCGGGGCTTGTTCTTCGTGCTCTCCAAAGCCGCTCCTTCGATGTTGCATCTCGAGCCCAAGCCGCCGCGGCGTCAAATCACCGGTTCTCCTGAGACCCAAGGCGAGGTGGTGTATCTCGTAAATTGCAGGATGTGCCACATGGTCAGCATGGCCGGACAGCCGCCGTCGATTCCATCGCTGGTGGGAGTCGTCGATCGGGTCGGGGAAAATCAGGTGCGCACTGTGGTGCAGGGCGGGCTGGGGTCGATGCCGGCCATCACCGGATTGGATTCATCGGATTTGGACAATCTGATCGCCTATCTCCGACATCCCGAGCAGGCCCATGTTCCGCCCGACATTCTGGCCTTCATCATGGCTCCGCACGTGCCGGCCCCGCGCCTGGCTCCGCCGGGAACGCGCTACTGGACTGGCTACGGCTACATGAACTCCACGGACGGTCTGTCCGCCATCGGACCGCCCTGGTCCACGCTCACTGCCTACGACCTCAACACCGGAAAGATCATTTGGCAGGTTCCCTTCGGCGGCGTGACCCGGCTTGAAGAGAAGGGTATCACCGACACCGGAAGCTTTTGGCCGCGCGGAGGCATTGTGGTCACCGCGAGCGGGCTCATCTTCGGCGGAGCCAAGTCTGACGGAACCATGCGCGCTTACGACGAAATGACCGGGAAGGTCTTGTGGCAAGCGAAGATTGCCGCCGACCCCGAGGGCATACCGGCCATATATGAGGTTGCCGGGCATGAGTATCTGGTGATGAGCGCAAGCCAGCGGCCTACCAAAATCACCCTTTCCCCGGGGGGCGGCATGGTTCCGGCACAGTTAAATGGTGAAGGACCTACAACCCAGGGCTACTATGTTTTCGCGCTCCCCGAAGGCGCGGGCGGGAGCAATTAGTTAGGGCTTGTTAACACTGTTGGGATGGACCAATCTCTATCAACGCGAATGGCGGGTTCCTCACCCTCGCCAATGATAGGATCGGAATCTTGGTCGGTCTGCCGCTTTACTGCGGCATGACCGGCAGGTCCAGGCTGGAGGGATGGGCGGCATCGTGGTAGATCACGTTGCTCGCCTTCACAAAGTGGGAACCCGACTCGGGGCTTTCTTTGGTGTTCAGGTTCCGGTCCCATCGCGGGAAGTTGCTGCTGCTGACGTCCACGCGCAGACGGTGGCCGGCGAGGAAGACGTTGCTGGTCGCCCACAGGTCCAGGTTGACCTTGTAAATCTGGCCCGGTGTCATAAACGTCGCCTTGGTGTAGTCCTGGTCGCGATAGCGCATGCGTTGAATGCCGGCGGCGATGTTGTGGTCGGAGCCGTCGGGGGCCACGTCCACCAGCACCGCGGTGAAGTCGGTGTCGGGGGCGGAGGAGGAGACGTAGAGCGTCATTGAGACCGGTCCGGTGATGTCCAGGTTCTTCTGGAGCGGCGGAGTGGTAAAGACCAGCACGTCGGGGCGCTTTTCATCCGGGCGTTGATCCTGGATGCCGTTGGGCACATCCGCGCCGTCGCAGCACATGCTGCCGCCCAGCGTCGGCACCGGGTCGGCGGGATCGTAGACGAAGCGATCGGAAGCGGCGTTGGCGTTCGGATCATTGACCTGAGCGCTCAGGCTGCCATTGCCGGAGTCGGTGTTGGCTTTGCCGGCCGAGTGCAGATAGTAGGCCACCGTGCTGGCCTGAGGCGGCGGCCAGGTGCTGCTCTGTCGCCAAACGTCGGCGCCCATCTGGAAGTAGCGCACGGGCTCCCACTGAGAGACGGCATTGCTTTGGCCGAGGAAAAGGTGCTTGTACCAGTCGAGCATGATTTGAAACGTGTTTGCGATGGCGTTTCGGCCGAGGTCCAAGGCCCCCACCCTGCTGCCAGAGCCGGAGTGGCCACCGGGAATGACCATCAGTTGAACGTCATTGCGGGCGTCGGCGGAGCCGCCATGGGCTTTCACGCCTTCGTAGTTCTCAAGCGACCCCCCGAGGAACAGGTCGTACCAGCCGCCAATGATGAAGGCCGGCGCATGGATGCGGGAATAGTCCTTGGAAATCGACCACTGCTGCCAATAAGCGTCGTCGCTGGGATGAGCCAGCCAGTCCAGATACCAAGGCTCGAGCGCCTTGAGGCCGGGGTTGCCGGCGGTGGGAGGCGTGACCAGAGTGGTGTAGTTGCCGAGGGGCAGCACCTTGATGTAGTTCAAGGGGTCCGTCATGGAGGTTTGCCCTGGCCGGGTCAACAGGCCGGTTTGGGGCGAGCGCGTGGACGGGACGTAGCCGGCCGCGCTGAAGGTGAAATTCGCCTGTTGCCAGAGCGCATCGCTGGCCGTCTGGGTTGCCCAGGATTGGGCAAACCACTGCTGCAGCGCGCCGTTCTGATAGGCCCAATCTTTGTAATAGTCTTGCGCGGTGACTTCGGGGCAAATGCCGGCAAGATGGGGCGGATCGGAAACTGCCGCAAGCCATTGCGTGGCGCCGACATAGGAGCCCCCCCACATGCCGACCTTGCCGTCCGACTTGGGCAGCTTGGCGGCCCACTCTACCGAGTCGTAGCCGTCGTTGATTTCGTACTTGAACGGTTCCCAGAACCCGGGCGAATGATAGCGGCCGCGCACGTCCATGTTCACCATGATGAAACCCTGCTCGGCGCCCGCGATGCCGCTTTCGATGGTTCCCGGAGTTTCCTTGTCGTACGGCGTGCGGCTCAGCAGCACGGGGAAGGGCCCCGGGCCGTCAGGCGTAAAGACATCAGCGAGCAGTTTCACGCCATCGCGCATGGGCGCAGGCACATTGAGCTCGACCTGAATGCCCGGATGATTGCCCGGCTGCTCGGGCCGTGGTGGGCTATTCGTGGTCGTTTTCCGTGAACAAGACAGGATGACCATAGTGGCCGTTGCGGCCAATGCCAGCAGCAGGCGATTTCTATTTATGGATTTCATCATTTCAACCGACCTCCCGATCACGTCCATTCTTATCCTTGACCATTTGGTTCCGGGCGATCATATCAGACTGATCGACCGCCGCTCACCTGTGTTTCGGTTGCGGCTGGCTTTGTCCTCGAAGAACAAAAACCAGTCCACAACCGTGCAGAACTATGGGCGCGGCACATGAATAGAGAAGAGGACGAGCACCCCATTGATCGAGCTGAACCAGTGCGGCGTGTTTTCCGGAACCAGAATGAAGTCGCCTTTGGCGATGGTGCGCGGCACTCCCCCTTCGATCGCGGAGCCGCTGAGATTGGTGGGATTAGTTCGTTTTTCGTTGACCAGCTTGCCGCCGGTCACCAAAGTCGCCGATCCACCGATCACGTAGAAAAGCTCTGCCTCCTTCTCATGGACCGCGGCGGGGCCAACCGACGGACGGTATTCCAGGT
>JASHUH010000621.1 GCA_030040115.1 Acidobacteriaceae bacterium
CCTCAAAGTACTTGTTGTCCGTGAAACCAGAATGTGGCGGGGTGGACTACTTTTACTCCGCCACGTCACGCCGCTCCCGCGGCGTAACGTGGTCTATTTTTGCTCCGGCGCGTACAATGGGGGCTCAAGATTCCCGTTCTGACTGGAAGACGCCGCGAAATCGTGCTGCACGGCTGGCTCGAGTTCCCGGGTTTTGGGCGGGCCAGTTTCACCGATGGAACGATGGTTGCGTTTGAGGTTGATTCGGACCAAAGCCCCCCGGCGCCCCTGCAGGAAAGGACTGGTACTCCTTCTGTACTGTCACCCAATCTGAAGGCACTTATCTACATGCAGGACGAAGCTCTCGGAACATTGAGAATTAATGGGCGGAAGGCGGAGGCCGATTGCCTGGAGTGTAGGCATTTCATTACTGATGATCAGGGACCCCGATATGTTCTCGAACGGTTCTGGACGCATCAAGTGTTCGAGCATCATATGCCTCCCGATTTGATCGGAGTAGAAGGCCTGGAGCAGATTGGCACGACTGGAATCCACCTTGCAGTGCAAATCGTGGTGAGGTCAAGGCCGCAATCGTAAAAACCTGAGAACCACCTACGATCCATCGTGAATCGGCCCGGAAGGGGGAGTATGCCAGGTATCCATAGTGAAAGAGTAACGCTGGTCGAGGGCAACGCGGACGAGATTGTTCCCAACGCCAAACTGGCGGCCGACATGCATGGATTCGTGATCATGGTTCCGCCCGGCAAAGGAGGTGAGAGGCTGCTTGATATGCTGTGGCGGATCACGATGGCCTACGCTGGGATGCCCCGTATGCTCAGGAGCCGGACGACCGTGCGCAAGATGGTCGAGGCGGTGTGGAGCAAAGAAAGCCGGGAAGACAAGTCGCCCGCCGCCAGCGCGTAAGAGTGGGAAGGCCGAAGGCCGATCGTACACAAGGTGATGAGTTGACGTTGTCGAGTGCCATCACCGGCCCAACTCCATCGCCGAACACCAAACTGCGCCGGGCAATCGCATCACTGCCGACGCGCCGGGAAGGAAGTAAAGCCAAAGCACGAAAGTGAAACTCACATGCGAGCACTTGTTATTTCCGACATTCACTCCAATCTCCAGGCATTCGAGGCTGTTCTTGCCGCTGCACCAAAATACGACTCCGTCTGGAACCTCGGCGACGTCGTCGGCTATGGCGCAAATCCCAATAAAGTTGTTGATTTGGCCAGGCAGCTCGGTGGTGTTGTCGTGCGCGGCAATCACGACAGAGCGTGCAGTGGAACCATGCATTTCAGCGAGTATCGCGAGCTCAGCCGGTTAGCGTCATATACCGCCGACTGGACGCAACAGGCTCTCACCAAAGAAAACCGAGAATGGCTATCGCGGCTGCCCCAAGGTCCCGTAAGACCAATTCCAAGGACGGTGTTATGTGTTCACAGATCGCCGTGGAATGAAGACGCATATACCTTCTTTAGGGATGATGCATTGGTCGCGTTCCGCTCGAGCCGAGCTCGTGGGACGGTGGGCGATTGACTCGGCTGCCAACTCGGAGCGACTGTCTACCCGATATCCCGAGGGGAGTTGGAAACCGCGGGAGCATCGACCCAGATATGGATGATGTGACGGATTGTGCGGAACTGGAAGCGCTTCTGTTGCAGACCGAAATAGATCTTTGTCGACGTGCTGACGAGTCTCGTCGAGAAGGGAGGCAATCACCTCGGTGACTGGCAGAATTGAACGCCCCCGACCTCGCCCGTTGAAGAAACTGACATTCAACCCAAAGGCGCTGGAAATGAAAGCAGTATTCGCGCAGTTCGCCCCGGGGGGGGCGGCAAATCTTTCCGCCAAAGCGGGCGTTTTTATGCACCAAAGTGGAAAATTTATCGGCCAACCTTCACCGGTGACAACGGTCAAATATCGAGGTTTTTGACGTCGAGAGCGTTATCCTCGATAAATTTGCGGCGCGATTCGACGTCCTCGCCCATGAGGGTGGTGAAGATGGCGTCGGTTTCGGCCAGGTCTTCGAGCTTGACGCGGAGCAAGGTGCGGCGCTCGGGATTCATGGTGGTTTCCCAAAGCTGCGTAGAAGTCATCTCGCCCAAGCCTTTGTAGCGCTGGACCTGATAATCCTTTTTGCCTTGCTCGACGATGTAGGCGAACAGATCGCGGGCGGTCTGCTTCTCGACGGGCTCGCGAAGCGCGCGGGTGGCGCGGCCGCCCGATCTGGCTTCGGTGCGCACCTCAGCGCTGCCGGGCGAAGGAGCGCCCTCGGCGTCCGGCTCTTCTTCGGCAGCGGTCTCCGCGGCCGGCGCGGCTTTGGCGGCGTACTCGATGAGGAATGGCGGCTCGAGAAAATCCTTGATCTGGACGTATTTCGCCATCATCTGCCGGAATTCGGGGCTCGAAGCCAGCGTCCAGTCGATGCAGCGCGCGGCGCCTTGCGAATCGGTGAAGCACACGCGCCAGGTGTGGTGTTCCTCGTCTTCAACGGGGTCGCTGACCTTTATTTGAAACTCGCCGGCCATCTCGAGGAGCTGGGCGTGCAGGGCGGCGAGTTTCTGCGGCACGTCATTGCCGGACTTGGAGGCAAAGTCAGCGCGGTGCGTGAGCTCGGCGCGGGCCAGCAGTTCGGTCAGCTTCTCATTGCGGATGCGCTTGTCGACCTTTTCGACGAAGCCGAGGTACTCGTTGAGCGTGCCCATGAAGCGGGTGAGGTCGGCGCCTTCGATGCGGCTGGCGTTTTCGCCGTGGCGGACGATCATGCCTTCGGAGGCGCGCTTGACCATGACTTTGACGAATTCACGATCGTCCTTGATGTACTGCTCGAAGCGGCCCTTCTTGATCTTGTAAAGCGGGGGCTGCGCGATGTAGACGTGGTCGCGCTTGATGAGCTCGGTCATGTGGCGGAAAAAGAAGGTCAACAGGAGGGTGCGAATGTGCGAACCGTCCACGTCGGCGTCGGTCATGAGGATAACTTTGCCGTAGCGGATCTTGGCGGCGTCGAAGTCCTCTTTGCCGATGCCCGTGCCTAGCGCGGTGATCATGGCGCGAATTTCTTCGTGGCCCAGCATCTTGTCGTAACGGGCCTTTTCGACGTTCAGGATTTTGCCTTTGAGCGGCAGAATGGCCTGGAAGCGGCGGTCGCGGCCCTGCTTGGCGGTGCCACCAGCGGATTCGCCCTCGACGAGATAGAGCTCGCAGCGATCGGGATTGCGCTCGCTACAGTCGGCCAGCTTGCCGGGCAGGCCGCCACCATCGAGCGCGCCTTTGCGGCGGGTGAGATCGCGGGCCTTGCGCGCCGCCTCGCGAGCGCGCGCGGCTTCCACGGCTTTATTGATGATGCGCCGCGCAATGGGCGGATTCTGCTCCAGGAACATGCCCAACCGTTCGTTGACGAAGGCCTGCACCGTGCCGGCAATGTCGGAGTTGAGCTTGCCCTTGGTCTGGCCCTCGAACTGCGGCTGCGGCAGCTTGACGCTGACCACGGCCACCAGGCCCTCGCGCACATCGTCGCCGCTAAGGTTCTCCTTCATGTCTTTGAACAGGCCCATCTGCTGGCCGATGAAGTTGATGGTGCGGGTGAGCGAAGTGCGGAAACCGGAAAGATGCGTGCCGCCATCCACGGTGTTGATGTTGTTGGCGAAGCTGAAAACGTTCTCCGAATAGGTGTCGTTGTACTGAAGAGCAATGTCGATATCGACGCCGTCGCGGAGCGCCTCCATGACGATGGGTCTGTCGTGCAGGACGGTCTTGCCGCGGTTCAGGTGTTTGACAAACTCGGCAATGCCGCCCGCGTACTTGAATTCGGCGCGGCGGGCTTCGCCGGTCTTGGCATCGGCGGTGCGCTCGTCGATGAGCACGATTTCGAGGCCTTTGTTGAGGAAGGCCATCTCGCGCAGGCGCTGCGCCAAAGTGTCGTAGTTGAACTCGGTGGTGGTGAAAATGGTCTTGTCAGGCAGAAAGTGGACGCGTGTGCCGCGCCGTCTACTGGCGCCCGACTGGCGCAGTTGGCTGGTCGGCAAACCGCAACTGAAGTCCATTTCCCAGGTGTGGCCGTCGCGCCAAATCTCTACATTGAATTCCTGCGAGAGGGCGTTGACGCAGCTCACGCCCACACCGTGCAGACCGCCGGAAACCTTGTAGGTGGAGGAATCGAACTTGCCGCCGGCGTGGAGCTTGGTGAGCACCACTTGCACGGCGGGCATCATTTCGCCGTTGGCCAGCGGCATCATGTCGACCGGAATGCCGCGGCCGTCGTCGGTTACGGTGATGGAGTTGTCGACGTGGATGACGACTTCGATTTTTTTGGCGTACCCGGCCAAGGCCTCGTCCACGGAATTATCGACCACCTCGTACACCAGGTGGTGCAATCCCATCTCGCCGGTCGAGCCAATGTACATGGCCGGCCGCAGGCGCACCGCCTCAAGGCCCTCGAGGACCTTGATGTTTTCGCCGGTGTAGCTGCCGCTTTCGTCAGGGAGGGGAATGCTGGTGATGACTTCGGTTGCCATAAACTCCGTCTGCCGGATTAGGTCGCATGGGCTCCCCACGCGCGAGCCGGCCGATCGCAGGTCCGGGCTGCATTTCCGGGACTAACCGCTTGAAAGACAGGGGGCTTATGCGAATCTGGCCTACTTGACATTTTACCATGTCGGAAGGTTCCCTGACGCCAGCTTCACGGTCCATTCAGGGGTCTATTTGGGGTGCGACGGCGACTATGAAATGTGACTTCAGTAACCATGTGGATTACTAGGTTGGTATCTAAAAGAAAAAGCTGGACTTGTCCCCGGAATTGAGGTATGATTCTGGAGTGCCTGAAGATTCTTATTTTGGGCCCCTGAGGTTACTAACGATGAAACTCGCCATTCGCGTCTTCACACTGCTTGTGGTTTTTGCCGGGCTAACTGGAGCTTCGGTC
>JASHUH010000622.1 GCA_030040115.1 Acidobacteriaceae bacterium
ATCCTCCGCCCAGTGTGCTCACACAACTGGAGGACGCGCAGCCAGGGGGCACCTCCTTCACTGCGCTGTTTCCGGAATCAGCCACATACACGTTGCCGCTGCCGTCTACCGCCACGCCAGTACGTTCGAGGAATCCTCCGCCCAGCACGCTGATCGAAGCCGGGCTGAACACCGCCTGCGGCCCCGTTCCCGTGCCGTAAATGTAGGCCGTCGCAACGGGCGCATTCGACGTATTCGAGAGCACCACCGCGCCGTAGCGCGTACCCGCAAACTTTGGATTGAAGTTCACATTCACGGTGCAGGTGTCGCCGATCCCGTAGCTGTAGCTGGTTCCGTTGGTGGTGCAGGTCCCGGTTCCGGCATCGGTAAAGTCCAGCCCCGCCGCGCCCTGCGTCAGCACCGCCGGCGTGGAGATTGTGCCAGCGGTAATGAACGTGAACGTCACCGTCAGCGCGCCCGGCGTGGCCGCTTTCACCACTACGGAGCCCACGTTCGCGCCGTGCCGGACGATCTCGTTTACCTCCTTGGTGTAGTAACCGCCGACATACACGCTGCCGCTGCGGTCCACGGCCACGCCCCAAGGTTCGTTGAACCCGCCGGCCAGCGCGGTCACACAAGCCGAGGAACTGCAACCGGGAGGCATCTCCGTCACCGCGTTGGTATAGGAATCGGCGACGTAGACGTTCCCACTGCCGTCTACGGCCACGCCGTAGGGAAGATAGAATCCGCCGCCCAGCGTAGTCACCGAGCAACTGCCATTGTTGTAGTTGGTTGCCGTGCAACCGGGAGGCATCTCCTTCACCGCGGCATTTCCACCGGGGTCGGCGACGTAGACGTTCCCGCTGCCATCCACGGCCACGTCGGCAGGAGACTTGAAGCCGCCGCCCAGGACGGTCACGCAACTCGAGGAGGCGCAGCCAGGGGGCATCTCCTCCACAAAGCCGTTATCCCTATCGGCGACGTAGACGTTCCCGCTGCCGTCCACGGCCACGCCCCAGGGGTAGGCGAAGCCGCCGCCCAGCATGGTCACGCAACTGGCGGAGGCGCAGCCGGGGGGCATTTCCTTCACCGCGCTGTTATCGGTATCGGCGATGTAGATGTTGCCGCTGCCATCCACGGCCACGCCCAAGGGATTGTTGAAGCCGCCGCCCAGCGTGGTCACGCAACTGGCGGAGGCGCAACCGGGGGGCATCTCTTTCACTGCGTCGTTGTCCCAATCGGCCACATAGATGTTGGCGCTGCCGTCGACGGCTACGCCGGCGGGTTCAAAGAACCCGCCACCCAGCGTCTGACCAACGTAGGCCGTCTGCGCGGCCAAATCTCTGCCGCAAAGAAATGCCGCCAACAGCAGCAACATCCATCCTGCGCGGAACAGAAGCGCCCTCTTCGCGTCCCTATGGCGAAGATTGGCGTTGGAATGAAGACCGCCAGCGTGAGAACAGGACACCCCGAGAAAAATCGCCACGAGAAACCTCCATGAGATAGGTCTGCGGAATGATCTCTCGCTCGCAGGAAAACCTATCGCTCCGCACGCTCAATACGAATCTGGGCAGGGAATTGTCCATAAAGGGTTGCTCCCGTTCATTTGAGGGTCCGGGGAATACGCTTGGGGGGGACTGTAAGCGATTCCGACCATCTCACCACTGAAATGCCAGGGCTGTCAACAATCACTTTGGTAACTGCATTGTTGGTAACCGCGTTGCGGAAACTCGCCCCGCGCACCGCCCGCCCTGACCGCTGAGCACCGACCACTAAGAACTGGAAGCTGAACACGGAGAGCCGACAGCGGTCCGTATAATCACCCCATGAGCGGCCAACCGCTGGTGGGCGTAGTAATGGGCAGCAAGAGCGACTATGAAACGCTCTCCGCGGCCGTCGAAATTCTTCGCCTGCTCGAGATTCCTTACGAGGCGCGCATTGTCAGCGCCCATCGCACCCCCGATTGGCTGTTTCGATATGCAGAAACCGCACGCGAGCGCGGCCTTCGCGCGATTATCGCCGGCGCCGGCGGAGCCGCCCATTTGCCCGGAATGCTGGCCGCCAAAACCCTCGTCCCCGTGCTCGGCGTCCCCGTCGCCGCCACGCAGTTGAACGGCCTCGATTCGCTGCTCTCCATCGTGCAGATGCCGAAAGGGGTGCCGGTGGGCACGCTCGCCATCGGCAAACCCGGCGCCGCCAACGCCGCCATTCTCGCCGCTGAAATTCTCGCCGCCACGGACTCCGCTCTCTACGAGCGCTTAGCCTCCTGGCGCGCCGCGCGCACCCAGGAAGTTCTCAACCAGAAGCTCGATCAGGAGCTTGACCGGAAGCTTGATCAGGAGCTCCACGGTTGAGCCGCCATTTTCAACCAAAACCGGAAATCATCGCTCCCGGCGGACTGATCGCCATCCTCGGCGGCGGTCAGTTAGGCCGCATGATGGCCATGGCCGCCCGCACCATGGGTTACCACGTGCGCGTCATGGATCCCGAACCCGCCTGCCCGGCCAGCTTTATCGCCGACGAGACCATCGTTGGCCGCTGGGATGATGTAGACGCGGCGCGCCGCCTCG
>JASHUH010000623.1 GCA_030040115.1 Acidobacteriaceae bacterium
CGGGAAACCCCGGCGCCGTGTTGAGGACGGCTGAGCTTACGTTGGTCACGCCACCATAAGGATTATTCACGCTGTCGTTATCGAGAAAGTAATAACCAAACACGGCGCCAATGCGGGTATTGACGTCAACGCGGCCCGCCTCTTTGTAGTCGCTCAGTGTCTGCGAATACGCCGAGGTCTCGTAGAAAGGCTCCCCCGATTCCGTAGAATTCGAGGGGGGAATATATTTCACCATGCCGGCGGCGGCGGGGTCGATTGCAGACGTCGGAATGGTTGCGTTGGGCAAGACGCAAGCGCTGGAACTGGTGCATCCGGGTGTGTAATAGGGCTCGCCTTGGGTCACTGTATAGCTGAGCTTGCTGGAAAGATAGCTGGCCCATCCGGGCTGACTCACCGTGCCCGTCAGTAAGCTTGCCTGATCCGTCAGGTTACCGGTCAAGTCGGCGGCGGTGTAATCCGGGTAATTTGTCGTCGCTCCCACGGTTTGGTTGGTGCCCTGGAAATCGCCGAAGAGAAACACCTTGTTCTTTTTAATGGGACCGCCAAAAGTGCCGCCATATATATTCTGATCGAAGGCGCCGCGCTGGCCCTGGGCGTAGTAGTTCGCGGCGTCGAGATCGGTGTTGCGGAAAAATTCAAAGCCCGAGCCATGGAAACTGTTCGTGCCGCTCTTGGTCACCACGTTCACCTGGCCGCCGCTGAAGTTGCCATATTCGGCGTCGAAATTGTTGGTGATGATGCGGAACTCGGCGATGGAATCGAGGTTGGGAATGATGGCCGCGCCATTATTGACGCCGTCGTTCACGTCGCCGCCATTCACCATGAAGGCGTTCGACGCTTCGCGTCCACCGTTAATCGATACGTTGCCCGGGTTTAAATCGCCGGATACGCCGCTCGAGTTCCCCTCCGTGGTCGCGTTGTACGGCGAAACCCCCGGCTGCAGCGCCAGCAAGTCGGTGTACGACCTGCCATTCAACGGCACCGCAGTAATCTTCTGGCTTTCAATCACCTCGCCCAGTTGCGTGCTCTGGGTTTCAATCTGCACCTGATTGCTCTGCACAACCTCTGTGACTGCCACGGTGCCCACCTTGAGGGGAACATCGACCCGCAGCTCGGAGTTCGCGTCCACCTTGATGTCGGTCTCGCGAAAGGTTTGAAACCCCGGCGCGGAGGCGGAGATGGTGTAAACGCCTACGTTGAGCGCGGTGAAACTGTAAAAGCCACTGGTGTCGGTAACCGTGGACTGGCGCACGCCAGTCAGTTGATCCATCGCCGTCACAGTTACCTTTGGAATCACTGCGCCGCTCGGGTCCGTCACCGTTCCCGAGATCGAGCCCGTAATGGCGGCAAACGCTGCCCCCGCTGAGACCACGATGATGAGTACAAGTGCAAAAACTCGCCACTGACGGTAATTCATTTCTCTCCTCCAAATCAGCGCCAGGCATCGGGCCTGGACTTAAACCATGTGAGATAAAGTCAGGACTTGAAACCTCAAGTTAGCCGCGAAATCGCGTCGGCACACCCACCTGCAACTCGAAGTTTCCTCAGAACCAACCGAGCGCCGCAATAGGAGAACGGCGCCGAAATGAGCTGTCGTAGTAACAGCCGGAAAGCTCCTTGAAATCAGTGCCTTCCTTCGCGACAATATGCAACTCTCTTTGAGTCGCAGTTTATTGGTAAATCAAGCACGAGTCAACTGGAAAACAACTGCTCGGCAAATCGTTTTAGAACCTTTGTGTAAAATATATCGGGTCGCCTGGCGACTAAGACAAAAGCCTTAGAAACCTATCCGGCATGCGACTGCTAACCGGAATCTTGCCTGCCAGGATGCAAGCTCCGGAAACAATTTTGCCTGGAGCGCCGATTTTTGAATGGATCGTGGTGAATGCAAGCAAATCGGCCCTAGCTGCGCCAGTGCAGCTCCACGGGACCATCCATGGGGTGTTTCAACGCCGCCCCGCTCCCGGACGGTTCCCGCTCCGCCTCCAGCCGCGCCTGCTTCAGCGCAAAGTACCACTTCGCCGGCTTGTCGGCGTCGTCAATCAGCATCAGGCTCGGATTGTGCCGCAGTCCTTCGGCCTGCTGGATCATCGTGATCTGATCTTGACGCACAAATCGCGCGCCGAAGAATTTGGCGAGGGGGGTGGCCAGGGGCAGATGATAAAACACGTTCCACGCCGCCACCACGTCAATCCGGCACGTTGAAGCCGTCACCGGAGTCACTGTGGTGAGGCTCGAAAACCACTTATCCCCGCAGCGGATGGTCTCGGTGCGACGGTTGGGTAGTACGAAATCGATGGTGGTTTCCACCGGCTGACCGTAGACGCCCAGCAGTTTATAGGGCGCGGAGTTCGCGCTGGGCGCGTGCGCGCTCATGCGGAAGCCTTCCGGTATGGGCTCGAAGCGCTTCACCTTCTCGCGGATGCTCGCCCGCGTTCGCCACCACCATGCCTGGTGAACAAACGGCCCGTGCGCCGGATCCATCAGTCCGATAATGCCATGATCCACATTGCACGGCAGCTCCGCGGATAAGTGCGCGGAACGGTAGCGTGGGCCAAATTTGGCCAGCTCCGGCGGCTTCGCGCCCCGCGCCTGCCGTCCGCTTCCGGGGCGGGGAATAAATACCCATGCGTACCCGTCGCGTTCCTCGCATGGGAATGCCGTGGCGTAGATGCGCGAAGCGTCGAGCCGGTCCTGGCTGGTCAGCGATGGAATCAACGCGCACTGGCCGCTGCACGGCTCGAATTCCCATCCGTGATAGCGGCAGGTCACGCGCTCGCCGTCGAACCACCCGTAGCTGAGGGGAATGCCGCGATGCGGGCAGTTGTCGCGCATGGCGAAGACGCGCCCGTCGCTGCACCGCCCCAGCACCAGCGGAATGTCGAGCAACATGGCCGTCGTCAATGTATCGCGCTTCAGCCGCGCCGCCCGCAGCGCCGGATACCAATCGTCGTAGAGCAGCGTCGCCGCTGGCCCCTGCATCGATCCCTGCGCGCCCACAGCCTTTTTCGTCCTGTCAAAAAGCGGCATGTGCGACTCACCATAGCACTGCGCCCGCGTCCGGGCCAACCCTGACCTGATCGCAACCACGGCGAATCTGCCCCCGCATTGGCCAACTCCTCCTCCCAAAATTGAATCCATTGCTTTCTATGACCATGAAATGGCAAATCCCGGCATTCCTTTTAGCGGCAGTTCTGGCCGCTGCGCCGTCTTATGCATGGGGGCGACAATCCTCCTCCAACGACCAGAACGGCGCCACGCAGGACATGAACAAAGCAGGACGTGACACCAAGAACGCGGCCAAGAATACAGGGCACGCCGCGAAAAAAGGTTCTCAAAAGGCGTACAACGCGTCCAAGAAAGGCACAAAGAAGGCTTACAACAAATCCAAGAACACCACCAAAGGCGCGGCGCAAGGGGCCAGGCAGGGCGCGCAGCAGCCGCATTGAAGCTTCTTTGGAGTTCTGGTCGGTGGTCACCGATGGTCAATTGTCAGCGGTCGGTCGACTCTCAAAATGGGAATCGCCGATGAGCGCCGAGGAAGGCGAGCAGCTTTCGTTTGAGGCGCTCCGGCTTCTTGAGTTCGCATTCCCAGATAACCAGACATGTCCAGCCGAGGGTTTGGAGGGCGATGCGAGCGCTCTTGTCCCGGCTGGCGTTGCGCGCAATCTTATTCACCCAATACTCCCGATTGTGGACCGGGACGCGCGCTCCCCGGGCGCAGCCATGGCCGTGCCAAAAGCAGCCGTGCACGAAGACCACTTTGTTCAGGCGCGGAAACACCAGGTCCGGTTTGCCCGGTAGATCCTTGGCGTGCAACCGGTAGCGAAAACCCTGGGCAAACACCAGGCGGCGCACGGCCATCTCCGGAGCGGTGTCCTGGCTCTTCACCGCCTGCATGGTCCGCCGCCTGAGTTCCTTGGACTCCATCGCTTTCCCGCTCCCCATGGCGATTCATCCTGCGCTGATTCCGCTTTGCGTTCGCGCTCCGGCCCTTTCTCCGCGGAAAAGAGACGCCTCTGCGGCTGCTGCCAGTCTTGATTGAGCCGCGGCCACGATGGGCTCCAAAAGGTGCTCTGCAAGGTAACGGACCGCCGGGACGACCACCCCGTCGCCGGCCAAATGATACGCCTCGTTATAGCTTTCGGGCAGAATATACGATTCGGGCAGTCCCATGAGACGCGCGGCCTCGCGTGGCGCAAGCAGCCGCGAGCGCACCTGGTCGCCCTCCACCACCAGGATGGTTTGGCGGCTCGAGCCGCCGGCGGGAGTGCGCAGGCATCCTGAAACATCGTCGAAGCGGACCTCCGCGCGCTGCACCTTATGGCCCCGTTCCCCGATGCGCATGCGGCGGTAAACGCCGCCCACCGCCCTGCGGTCCAGCCGCTTCGCCTGCTCCACTTTGGCGAGATTGCGCGCGCTCATCATCGACAGCAGGCGCTGCGTTTCTTGGGAAGTGTGCCAAGTCGCTCCGTGCGGTTCGTCCTCGATCAAATCCGCAAGAGCGACCCTGCGGGCAGCGGGAACGGGAAGCCTCCACCAAAGCCACAGGCTTTTCGCTTGTGGCGAGAGCGCCTGATATGCGCTCAGGAGGGACGGCGGATGCCAGTTGAGATCCGGCCCGGGCGACACGAGTGATGCGGGAATCGGCTTGTCCTTCTGCACGCAAACCACGAAAAGCCGGGGGCGCGATTGCGGCACAAAGCGAACCGCGTCCATGACCAGCGCTCCCAGCCGATAGCCGAGGCCGGCGAGCGCGTCGTTCAAAGCCGCAAAATCCCTGCCTCGGTGCGCGGAGATCGCGCCGCAAACATTTTCGAGCACCACCATGGTGGGCGCGCGGCCCTCTTGAGCGAGCGCGATGATAAGGCGCCAAAAGGGCCAGAATGTTCCTGAGCGTCTCCCTTGCAATCCAGCGCCGGCCCCGGCAAGGGATAGATCCTGGCAGGGAAAGGAGGCCCAGGCCAGGTCGGCGTGCGCAGGCAGTTCACGGGTCGAAACCGACGCAACATCTTTGACGCACAGCGCGGCGCTGCCCCAATTTGCGGCGTAAGCAGCGGCTTTCTTGGAGTCGAAATCGTTGGCAAACAGGCAGGACCATTGGCTGCCCAGTCCCGCGCGCACCATGCCGCCGCCGGCGAAGAATTCGTAAAATGCGGGCATTTCCGTTTCGTCCTGATGCGAGCAGCCGCTGGTTTGAACGCAGCCTGTTCGATTTTGCAATTGCCCGACGTGCTCCACAGACATGTTACCTGTGTCATCGTGCGCGCGGAGTGGAAAAATGGCCTGCTATCCGGCCGAGCTATGGGAGCTGCAGGGACACCCTAAACATACTCGCTGCGCTCGATGCCCAGCTTCTTGATTTTGGAGTTGAGCGTGGTGCGTTTGAGGCCGAGCCGTGCGGCGGCGCCGTTGGGTCCGCCGATCATGCCTTTGGTTTCGCGCAGGGCGCGCAGAATGTGTTCGCGCTCGGCGGCCTGCAGCGTGGGATTCATCACCGCCGAATCGTTTTCTTCTTCCTCTTCCATTTCTTCGAGCTCGGCCAAAGGCGCGTGCAGCGCCGGGCCGCGCGAGAGGATGACCGCGCGCTCCAGGAAGTTTTCGAGCTCCCGAATGTTGCCTGGCCACTTCCAGCGCACCAGCGCCTCCATCACTTCGGGCGGAATCGTCTCGATGGATTTGCCCATGCGGCGGCTGTGCCGGGAGACGAAGTGGCGCACCAGGATGGGAATATCGGCGGCGCGCTCGCGCAGCGACGGAGCGTACACCGGGAAGACCTTGAGCCGGTAGAAGAGGTCGCTGCGGAATTGCTTTTCGGCCACCATTTTAGCCAAATCGCGATTGGTGGCGGCGATCAGGCGCACGTTGACGGGAATCGGCCGCGTGCCGCCCACCCGCTCGATCTCGCGCTCCTGAAGAGCGCGCAGCAGCTTGGGCTGCAGGTCGAGCGGGAGTTCGCCAATCTCATCGAGAAACAGCGTTCCCTCGTGGGCCAGCTCCAGGCGGCCAATCTTGCGCGCGATCGCGCCCGTGAAGGCGCCCTTTTCGTGCCCGAAGAGCTCACTCTCGATGAGGCCGGCGGGGATGGCGGCGCAATTCAACTTGATAAAGGTGCGCTCGGCGCGCGAACTCAGACGGTGAATGGCGCGCGCCAGCAGCTCTTTGCCGGTTCCCGTCTCGCCCTGGACGAGCACCGTGGCGTCGGTAGGCGCCACAGTTTCAATCTGGCGCAGTACGCTCCGCAATCCCCCGCTCTCGCCCACGATGTCGTCGAAACGGTGGTCAAGATTGATTTCTTCCTCGAGATATTCCTTTTCCTGGTTGAGACGGTCGCGGAGATCGGCGATTTGTTTAAACGCCAGCGCGTTGTTAACAGCGATGGCCACCTGGCCGGCGACTTGCGCGAGAAGCTCGGCGTCGCGCTGCGAAAATGCGCCCTCGCTGCGGCTGGTGACCGCCAAGGCGCCCAGCACCCGCTCGCGGTGGATGATAGGAACCCAGATGCCGGAGCGCATGCCGATTCCGGTGTGATGCCGGATGGAATCGGGCGAGAACGGCGAGCGATCCATGCGCTCGAGCACCACAGCTTGCCGGGTCTGAAAAGCCCGGCCGGCCGGCGAATGGGCGGGATCGATGAGCACCTCGCCCTGCCGCGTAAACTTCTCGTCGAGGGACGCGAAAAACTGCGCGCGCAGCTTGCCCGTGGCCTCGTCGTAGAGCGCAAATGTGGCGGAGTCGTGGGGAACCATTTTGCGCATCGAAGCCGAAAATGCGCCCAGCAGTTTGTGAATGTCGACATTGGCCAACAGGACGGAGCTGAGCTCATGGACCATCGACTCTTCCACCCGCTTCTGCTCGCTGATGTCGCGTGTGACTTGGGAAAACCCTGTGACCTGGCCGCTCGAGTCGCGGATCGCGGTGAGAACGCAACTGCCCCAGACGCGTTCACCGTCTTTGCGCACCCGCCAGCCTTCCTCTTCCACGCGGTCGCTGCAGGCGGCCTTGCGCAGCAACTCCGCGGGGTGCCCGCGATCGACGTCCTCCTGGGTAAAAAAACGCGAGAAATGCAGTCCCAGCACCTCATCGGCCTTGTACCCCTTGATGCGCTCTGCGCCGGGATTCCACGTCATGACGTAGCCTTCGGGGTCCAGCAGGTAGATGGCGTATTCATTGACGCTCTCGACGATCGAGCGCAGGCGCAAGTCATTGAGCCGGAGGGCTTCCTGGGCGGCGCGCTGCTCGGTGACGTCGCGGATAAAACTCACCACGGCAGGCCCGGCATCCGTCTCCACCGGTTTCAGCATGATATCTACGGGAAATTCCGTGCCGTCTTTGCGCAGCCCGAAGAGGTTCAGGTTGGCCCCCATCTGTCGCGCGCGGGGATGGGCGCTGTAATTCTCGCGGTGCGCAGGATGTACGCCGCGGAATCGGGTGGGCACGAGCATTTCGACCGGGCGCCCCATCAGCTCCGCGCCGGTGTACCCGAACATCTCTTCAACGCGGAGATTGGCGGCGCGCACCACACCGCGATCGTCCGTGATCAGGATGGCGTCGGGAGAGAAGTCGAACAGGCCTTCGATCGTGGACCGGGCAAACTGCCGCCCGGCGCTCTGCGTGAAGAGAGCGTTGACCTCCCGTGGGGAATCCGAGGAGCCCATCTCTGTGTAATCGACCTATTTCGCACCATATCCCCACATCCTGTCATCGCGCAACCTCAAAAAGTTGCGTGACGAAGATACTATTAACCAGAGAGTTACGCCGCTTTGGTGTGGAGAGGGATTTGCGGCTTGGGCTGCCGCGCAACCAGTCGCAGCGGAGGCGGAGATTTACGACCAAGCAGAACCGCCGCCCAGCCGAGCAACAGCACCCAGCTACCGACGGCCAGGACAAAGGCTACGCCGAGTCTCAAGAATAACGCGATGATTTGATGAGGAATAGATCCATCAGGCGCGGCGGCGAACAGGCCATCCGGCAGCGCCACCCCCACCAGCGCGGCCAAGACGACTCCGGTCCACCAGCGCCAGCCGAGGAGCATGCGGCCGATTTTGCGCCAGGGCAAATCTCCTCCCCACTGCGCCGCGGCCATGGCGCAGGGAACAGCCGCCGCCGGGACCACAATCCAGCGCAGAACCCATGCGCCGGCCTCGAACCAGCCCTCTGCGCGCCATGCGGTCAACATCGTTGCCTGCGGCTGCGCGTGCGCGCTCAGCCAGGCGACCCACAGCGGGAGGGCTCGATCGCACCAGACCAGCAGCGCCCAAACTGCCACGATTACCGCCGCCCACCCCAGTAGCGCCAATGTGCCCCACAGGAACGGCGCGCGCTTGGGATCTTCGCCCATCAGACTGCGCATGGTGATCGCTTGCAAAATCAACATGGCGGCGGCCAATAGGGGCGGCGCCAGCGAGAACAAGCTTGCCTGCCAGGCAGGTTCCGAAGGCGCGCTTGCCCAGGCGATTCCCGCCAGGATGAAGCAAAAAATGGCCCAGAATTGCGCGCCCACCCACGCCCGGCTGCGCTGTAGGCGGCCAAGAAGATCGGCAAACAGGCTGGTGGCGGGAAAGGGTCGCACTGCCGCCAGCGGCGCCGCCGACGGAACCGGCCCCGCAGCCGGCAGATCATTCACGGCCGCACCTCCCACCGGAGGGACCGGTGACGCCTTCAACATGAACTGGGTAGAGAAAACCTGCCCTGCAGTGGGAACGAAGATACCGGAGATGACCACCTTGCCTCCGCCACTAATTCTGATGCGAAACCGATTCAGGAATTTGCCAGGAGGTGGCTCCGGACGGGCGCCGGCGGCCCATTTTGCGGCGCGGGGAGGTATTCAAAGGCCCGGTGACGGCGCCTCCGGCAAGGGCGAGGGAACCCGGATGGAAGCGGGATGGCGTCGCTGCCTAAAACTCCTGCTGCCATGCCCTGCGAATTCCGCCAGCCGCATCAGAATGACGAGGATGCCGAGAGTCACCACGGCAGCCAGCAGCAGACGAAAAATCCATCGGGTGCGATTGTTCGCGGAACCCGAAGATGGCTTCGACCGCCGGCGGCGCAGCGACGGCGTGGCGGAGGCGCGGCGTTTGGCGTGCGGGTTCACGGGAGCGACCGGTGGAGACGGCCAATAATCTTTATGGCGAATCTTATC
>JASHUH010000624.1 GCA_030040115.1 Acidobacteriaceae bacterium
GCTCCACGACAGCCATCACCGGCTGACGCCGATCGAAGCCGCCGCCCTGGGCAAGAGCTTGGAGGAATACCAGTTGTTCTGGCTCGAAGACCTCACTCCGGCGGAGAACCAGGATGCCTTCCGCGTGATCCGCCAGCACACCACGACGCCGCTCGCGGTGGGCGAGGTGTTCAACTCCCTATTCGATTGCCAGCGGCTCATTGCCGAACAATGGATCGACTACATTCGAGCCGCGGTGACCCATGCGGGCGGCATCACCCACCTGCGGCGCATCGCCGGTTTCGCCGACCTGTACGGGGTGCGCACCGGTTGTCACGGCGCGACCGATTTATCTCCTGTGTGCCTCGGCGCCGCGCTGCATTTCGATCTCAGCGTTCCCAATTTCGGCATCCAGGAGCACATGCCACATGCATCGCTTACGGACGAGGTCTTTCCCCACGCCTATAGTTATTCCGGAGGCGCGATGCTTCCCGGGGAGGCGCCCGGCCACGGCGTCGATATCGACGAAGCGCTGGCCGCAAAGTTTCCCTATAAGAGAGCGTATTTGCCCGTGTGCCGGCTCGAGGACGGGACCTTGCACAATTGGTGAAAACGGAAAACGCCTCACTTAACTGCGCACTGTTTCATTATCGGCGCGGAGCCGCGAAGACGCCGTATTTCACTGTTCCTGCCTCTCAGCTTTGAAGTTGCGCCACCACGCTCCGCGGGGGAACGGCGTAACCCCAGAAGGCGTAGAGCGCAACGACGATGTAGCATCCCAGCGGCGCTGTCATCGCCCAGGCCATGCTCCCAGTGATTTGAAAAATCAGCGCGATGAGCGGAGTCACAATCGCTCCACCGATGATCGCCATCACCAGCAGCGACGCTGCCGGCTTGGTGCGCGGACCCAGGTCGCGCAGACCCAGCGCGAAGATGGTGGGAAACATCAGCGACATGAAGAAACTGGTGAGAAAAACGCACCACATCCCCAACCAGCCGGGATCCAGGATGCTGACCGCGAGCAACAGTATGTTGACAACTGCAAAGAGACCCATCAATACATTGGCGCGCACGGTCTTCATCCAATGACTGGAGGCAAAGCGGCCCACGCCGAAGCCCACTAACGTCCCGGTCAGCAAATAGCCGGCCATCTTTTCACCCACATGCGTGTAATCCTGCACATACTGAATGAAGTAACTCCAGGTGCCCACCTGCGCGCCTACATAACAAAACTGCGCCACCACGGCAAGCAGAAAGTGCGGATAGCACAGCAACTCTCGATAATGCCCTTTCGGCTCAGTAGAATCCGCGGTTCCCTCATTGGCCACGGCGGGAAACGGAGTGCGCAGGATAAGGAAGGCCCACACCAACACCACCGCGCCCAGAACCAGGTAGGGCGGCGCGGCGCGCAATGTCTCATGGCGCAGATAGACGTCATACGTCCCGGCCAGCTTCATGCGCGCAATTTGGGGCGCTTTGAGCTCGATTCCCGAAAAGATAAAAACCGTGCCGATGAGCACCCCGGCAATGGAGCCCAGCGGGTTAAAAGCCTGCGAAAAATTCAGCCGCCGCACCGCGCTTTCCGGATCGCCCATTTGCGCCACCAGGGGATTGGCGCCCGTTTCCAGAAACCCAAGGCCACTGGCGATGACAAACAGAGCGAAAAGAAACAGCCAATATTTCCGTGAGTCCGCTGCAGGCAGAAAAAGAAAAGTGCCAATGCTGTAAAGCACCAGGCCGGTCAACAGTCCACGCTTGTAGCCGTAGCGCCGCATGATCAGGGCCGCGGGCGTGGCGAAAAGAAAATACCCTGCATAAAAGGCCGATTGCACCATCCCGGCTTTAAGGCGCGTGATGGCGAACGAGGTCATGAACTGCCGGATCAAAACGTCATTCAGGTTGTTGGGAATACCCCAAAGGAAAAACAAACCCGTTACCAGCACAAAAGCGCGCAAGCTTTCGCGTGGAATCAGCGGCTTGGCGCTGCCTTCTTTCGCGCCGGGCACGGCTGTGACCAGAGCCATCGTTAACCCCTCTTCCGGCGCCGCAATTTGGCCGCCATGGGTGTTGCTCGCTTGCGTTTTGCTCGCGCGGCGCAGCGGGAAAGAGCGTGCGATGATTGCCTCGGCATCCGGCGGTCCAGTCGCTCCACAACAGCCGCCATCAGCTCCGCGGAGGGGACGCAGAAAGCGTCGAGCGATCACTGATGGTGAATCATATCGGGGCCAAGTTGCAAGGTCAATGCGTCGGCGGCACCGCACGCATTCTCGCCCGTCTGACGCCGATTGCGCCTTCGTTTGGAGCATTTAACCTGATCTTTGGAGGGCGGCGACTTCCCAGCGCAGAATCTGAGCGTAGAAGAAGTTTCGGCGCGCAAACCGCACGCCTGCCGCGGCCTCGCGTCCCAGGCGCACTGCGCATCGACATTCGGCAACCGAAATAAACGCCGAGGAACCTACCCATGAAGATCACCAATCCAGTTTCGACCCTTCAGCGCAGGGAGTTCCTCAAGCTGGCTGCGCCCTGGGGCCGAACGCGGACGGGCCGCGGAGCCGCAGTCTACGGCGGTTGAAGAAATCATGTGGGGCGCCAGGATCGTGCAGGGCCGCCGCCCCGTGCCACCCCAAGGATGAGGCAAACCGTCGGTTCACCCCGGAAGGCAAAAGACTACCTTCTGGGGAGGGCCGTTGGGAAAGATACATTGATGCGCTTTTCGTTGCGGACCAACTGGAATACGGAAGAAAGTGAGCTGGCGCGGGCCCACCGGCTGCGCAAAGAGGCCGGCTTACCCATTGCCGACTTGACTGCCTCGAATCCGACGCATTGCGGGTTTACGTACTCCGAAAAACTGCTGGCCCCGCTCGCCCATCCGCAAGCGCTCGAGTACGATCCGCAGCCCAAAGGCAGCCTGCGGGCCCGCGAGGCTGTTTGCGCCTACTATGCCGGCCATGGCGCAATGGTCGATCCGGCGCACATTGTCCTCACCACCAGCACAAGTGAGGCGTATAGCTATCTTTTCCGGCTGCTCTGCGACGGGGGCGCGGAGATTCTCGTCCCGCAGCCGGGTTATCCGCTCTTCGACTTTCTTGCAGACCTGGACGACATCCGGCTCAAAGCCGCGCCGCTGGTGTACGACGCGGGATGGCAGATCGATTTTGAGGGGCTGCGCAGTGCGATTACGACAGAGACGCGCGTGATCGTGGTGGTGCACCCGAACAACCCGACCGGCCACTTCACCAAGCCGTGGGAAGTCGAGGAACTGGCGCACGTGTGTCGCGCCTTCGACCTTTCGCTCGTTGTCGACGAGGTGTTTCTCGATTATGGAATCGGCGAGTCGGCGTGGAGCTTCGCCCACGGCGTCGAAAGCGTGCCGGTATATGTGCTCAGCGGATTGAGCAAGATTGCCGGGCTGCCGCAGATGAAGGCGGCATGGATTGTCGTCACCGGTCCGGAGCACGCGCAGGCTCTGGAGCGGCTGGAGGTGATTGCGGATACGTTTCTCTCGATGAACGCGCCGGTGCAGTGCGCGTTGCCTGCCTGGCTGGAGGGCCGCGCGGCCATCCAGACGCAGATTCGCAGGCGGGTCACTGAAAATCTGGCCGAGCTTGACCGGCAGATTGCGCCTGCGACCGCGGTGCAGCGGTTGGCGTTCGAGGGCGGGTGGTACGCCGTGTTACGGATTCCTGCGCTCGCGCCCGACGAAGAGACCGTGCAGGCGCTGCTGGAGCAAGGGGTTTGGGTGCACCCGGGCTATTTCTTTGGCCTGCCGGACTCCGGATGGCTGGTGGTGAGCCTTCTAGCGGCGCATGGAGAATTCCGGGGCGGGGTAACCAAATTGATGAATTACCTGGCTGCTCCTCAAGGCGGGTAACATTACGTCGGCGAGCTGAATTGAAAGATGAGGAAATCCGTATAAGTGCCTCGTAATAGGGAGGTTTTAGGCTTCTCTCCCGCGCCCGGTTTGCAGAAAAGGATTACTCTCGCGCTCTTCGCCGATGGTGGTTACGGGGCCGTGTCCGGGCAGGACCTTGGTTTCGTCCGGCAGAGCGAGCAGGTGGGAATGGATCGAATCGATGATTTGATCGAAGTCGCCGCCGGGCAGGTCGGTGCGGCCGATGCTGCCGGCAAACAGCGTGTCGCCGGCCAGGAGCAACTTGAGAGGCTCGAAATGGAGGCAGACAGAGCCCTGGGTATGTCCCGGCGTGTGCAGAACCTGGGCCGGAAAGCGCGCCAGCCCCACCAATTGCCCTTCGGCCAGGGTCTCGTCGGGAGGCGCGGTCTCTGGGGTGGTCAGGCCCAGCCACGCGGCCTGCAGATGCATCATTTTGAGTAGGGGAAGATCCTTTTCATTCAGGAAAATGGGTGCTCCGGTGAGGCGCTTGAGTTGGAGCGCACCGCCCACGTGGTCAATGTGTGCGTGAGTGATTAGGATTTGCTTGAGCTGGAGGCCGAGCTCGGTTAAGCGGCGGTGGATGTGGCCCACTTCATCGCCAGGATCGATGACGATCGCTTCATGGGCATCTTCATCGCCGAGAATAGTGCAGTTACAGGCCAGCGGACCGACCGCAAAGGTCTCAAGAACCATGCGTTCATTGTAGAACCCAGCGAGTGCGGCCTGGGTGATCGAGGATGCAGGGCGCGTGATTGCGGGCTGAAGAACTTAGATGGTGGGGAGGAACTCTTTGGCGTGGCGAAGATCGGCGACGAAATCGGCTGTTTGCTGATCCCGATCCTCGTCCGTCTGAGCTCGCAAAATGGAAGCGGGGTGCATGGTGGCAATGATGGGGGGATAACTTCCGGTATGTTGCGGGCGTCCGCGGCTTTTAGAAACTCGGAATTCAGATCCAAGGAGTGATTGCGCAGCGGTTGCTCCCACGCACACGATCAGTTTCGGTTTGACTGCATCGAGTTCCGCTTCGAGCCATGGCTTGCAGGCGCGAACTTCAGTGAGGCTGGGCTTCTTGTGGAGGCGAATTTTGCCTCTTGGCTCCCACTTGAAGTGCTTCACCGCGTTGGTGATATACACCTGCTTCGGATCGATTTCCGCCGCTTTCAGGCATTGCGATAGAAACTTGCCGGCCGGACCAACAAAGGGATGGCCCGCGATATCTTCCTTATCTCCCGGCTGTTCGCCGATCATCATGATCTTGGTGTGGCGATCGCTCGTCGTGCTGCCCAGATTTTCACCGAGAACAGCCTGGGTGGCCCTCTGGTATAACTCACATCCGCGGCACTCTTGAACCGCCTGGCGCAGAACCGCCAGTTCGCTGGTTTCCGGAACAAATGCTGCGGCGCTTTTTGCGGCAGGAGACACTCTGATCCTTGAACGAATCGATATCGCCGTCACGCATCTCAGATGCGGCCTGGTGAAACTTGGCTGGTCCCCGGGCGGAGCGATTTGAAAATTCGCCATAGGCGAGCCTCTTTAGCATTCCGCGCTCGACTCCGGCGCACCTGAAATCCGAGCTAGATTTGAACGGAGGCAGGTCTGCAGCCATCTCGCGGTCGCTCTGGCAAGGAGTTCTCGCGAGTCCTGCAGTCCGGCCCGTCGGCCCGTCGGCCAGTAACGCCTTTCAAGAATTGCGTTCACCAGACTGACAGAGCATTGCCGTTACCGTTAAAAAGCTTAGTTTGGCGCAGACTGCCGAGGATCTTTATGAGCCTTTGACGGGAATGGGCGCTGAGAGTTGACTTGTGGTCGGCTTTCGGTCAAAGCGCTTTTCCAATCGATGAATGTCGGCGCGGCGAATTGCTCGTTGAAGCAAGTTCTTCATTGCGGATTAGCTGCATCCAAATTTTTTGGGGATAACCCATCGGAGCGGACTGATGAATGCTTCGGATGTGCTTGTCGAAAGCCTCCTCGACTGGGGCGTGGAAGTCATCTTTGGCCTCCCTGGAGATGGAATTAACGGGTTCGTCGAAGCGCTTCGTACGCATAAGAGCCGAATACGATACATTCACGTACGCCACGAAGAAACCGCAGCCATGGCGGCCTGCGGATACGCGAAGTTGACGGGCAAACTTGGAGTCTGTTTCGCGACGACGGGCCCTGGGGCCATTCACCTAATGAATGGCCTTTACGACGCCAAGATCGACCAAGCTCCGGTTCTTGCGATCACGGGGATGACATACCACGATCTGATCGGCACCAGCTACCTTCAGGACATTAATCAGGACTATATCTACCAGGACGTTGCCGTCTATAATCAGCGGCTCATGGGCCCGGCGCACGCGAAGAATATCGTGGATGCAGCCTGCCGAGCAGCGTTGAGCCACCGAGGTGTCGCGCACCTGGCGCTTCCAATCGACTATCAGGTCGCCGACATGAAAGAACAAAAGCGCT
>JASHUH010000625.1 GCA_030040115.1 Acidobacteriaceae bacterium
CAGCTTTGCCCGTTACGGCGTGGCCATGGAACTGGCCGGCCGCGGCGACACTGCGGGGGCGCTGGCCGAGTTCGACACCCTACTGGCCAACGATCCGGATTACACGGCGGGTTATTTTATGGCGGCGCAGACGTTGGCCGGCGCAGGACGCAAGCAGGAGGCCATCGAGCGGCTGAAAGCCGGCATTGGTTGCGCGGCGCGGGACGGAAATAGCCACGCGTTGAGCGAAATGCAGTCCATGCTCGGCGAACTGGATCGATAGTGCGCGCCTTGCCATGGCCGCCCCGCCGGGAATGTGAAATAATGAGAAGGGGGAGCGTGGCGGCGGAACTTTTGCGCCGCAAATGCGTCTAAGTCCTAGAATGGCGAAGAAGTATTCGATCGTCGTCCCTTTTCATAACGAAGAGGAAAATGTAACCGTTCTCTACGCCCGCCTGAAGCAGGTGATGGAGCAAGTGGGCGAGAGCTTCGAACTGGTGCTGGTGGACGATGGCTCGCGGGACCGCACCTACAAGCTCCTCGAAGAGATTGCGGCGGTGGACAGCCGGGTTCTGGTGGTGAAGCTGCGCCGCAATTTCGGGCAGACGTCGGCGCTGGCGGCGGGTTTCGATCATGCCTCAGGCGAATTCATCCTGGCCATGGACGGCGACCTGCAGCACGATCCCAACGACATTCCGGGTTTTTTGGAGAAGCTCGATGAGGGCTACGACGTGGTCTCCGGCTGGCGCAAGGAGCGCACCGACAATTTTGTGATGCGGCGGATTCCGTCGCGCTGCGCCAACTGGCTGATGGCCCGGCTTTCCGGGGTTCACATCCATGATTTCGGCACCACGTTCAAGGCCTATCGCCGCGAGGTGATCCAGAACATTCCTCTTTACGGAGAAATGCACCGCTTTATTCCCGCGCTGGCCAGTTGGTATGGCGCGTCGATCTGCGAGGTTCCGATCAAGAACGTGAACCGGGAGCGGGGCAAGAGCCACTACGGCATCGGGCGAACCTTTCGCGTCTTCTTCGATCTGCTCACCATCCGGTTTCTGCTCCGCTACATGAGCCGGCCATTGCACTTTTTCGGTGGGGTGGGCATGCTGGGTATTCTCAGCGGCAGCGGGATGGCCATCGCGCTGCTCATCATGAAGATTCTGCATCCGGCCGAGAACATGATGGATAACCATGCGCCCATGTTCGTGATTGGCTCGGTGCTGATAGTGGCCGGCATGCAGATGCTGGCCATCGGCCTTTTAGGGGAACTGGAAGTGCGGCACCACTTCACCAACCAGCATCCGGCCTCGTACGCCGTCGATCGGCTGGTGCGTTTGGCGTCGGCGGAAGAGCAGAGCCTGCTGTCGGACCGGCGGGAGCGGGACGAGTTTTAAAATCCAGGCGAACGGACATCGATAATTCCGTCAAGAAATTCCGGGACAGGAAACCAGGCACAAGGCGCTGAACACAATGTACTTGCAGCATCCTGCCCCCAGGGTTCATGCTTAACCCTGATATGAAAGCCATTCAGATTCATGAGACGGGCGGGCCGGAGGTGCTTCAGCTCGCCGAGCTGCCCATTCCTCAGCCAGGCCCGGGGCAGGTGCTGATCCGGGTCGAAGCCATCGGCGTCAACTTTGTGGAAATTTATTTTCGCAAAGGCACGTACAAGGCCGCGCCGCCATTTACCCCCGGCAGCGAGGCGGCGGGAACGGTCGAGGAGCTGGGTCCGGGGGTTACGGGCTTTGCCCCCGGCGACGCCGTGGCGTCAACCAGCATGCTCGGCAGCTATGCGGAGTATGCGCTGGCGCCCGCGGCTCAACTGGTGAAGATTCCCGATGGGGTTTCCCTGGAACAGGCCGCGGCGGTGCTGCTGCAGGGCATGACGGCGCACTATCTGGCCTATTCCACGTATCCGCTCAAGGCTGGCGAGACCGCGCTGGTGCACGCCGGTGCGGGAGGAGTGGGTCTGCTGCTCACCCAGATGGCGGTGCGGCTGGGCGTGCGCGTTTTCACCACCGTGTCGACGCCGGCCAAGGCGGAGCTATCGCGCGAGGCTGGCGCGGCGGAGGCGATTCTGTACACCGAGCAGGATTTCGAGACGGAAGTGAAGCGGCTGACCGGCGGCAAAGGCGTGGACGTGGTGTACGACTCGGTGGGCAAGACCACTTTCGAGAAGAGCCTTAATTGCCTTCATCCCCGAGGGCTGCTGGCGCTGTTCGGCGGGGCCAGCGGACCTGTGCCGCCCTTCGATCTTATTCAACTCAGCAGCAAGGGTTCGCTGTACATCACGAGGCCGTCGTTGTGGCACTACATCTCGACGCGGGCCGAGCTCGAGTGGCGCGCCGGCGACGTGCTGGGTTGGGTGGCGAACGGCGAACTGAAGCTGCGCGCCGAACACGTCTACGCGCTGGCCGATGCGGCGCAGGCGCAGACGGATCTGGAAGGGCGCAAGACGACGGGGAAGATTCTGCTGGAGCCGTGAGAGCTCTCAGCTCTCAGCTTCTAGCCGGGGCGGCTTTTCGGCGCGCCGGCGCCATCGCTTGGGGCGAGGGACGGCAGGCCTCGCTTGATTTTCTGCTGGCGCCACCCAGGGAAGGAAGAACGCCGAGTCGCGGCGCCGAAGCTAAGAACTGCTTTTCGGGAATCAAGCAAATGGATCAAATTCCGATTCATGCCGGGGACCGGGTGTTCGTGCTTACCGGGGCGGGCATCAGCGCGGAGAGCGGATTGCCCACTTTCCGCGCGTCGGACGGGTTGTGGGCCGGTTACCGTATCGAGGATGTGTGCACGCCCGACGCGTGGCGACGCGATCCGGCGGCAGTGTGGGCGTTTTATTCCGCGCGGCGCTCGCAGGGACAAAAGGCGCAGCCCAATCCGGCGCACGTCGCGCTGGCGGAGCTTGAGGCCAAGATGGGCGGCGAGCGCTTCTTTCTGTGTACGCAGAACGTGGATGACCTGCACGAACGGGCGGGCTCGGTGAATCTGGTGCACATGCATGGGGAACTGGCCAAGTCGCGCTGTGAATACGAGTGCGGGCGGCCGCCGGTGGAGGACCACGCGGTGTACGCCAGCCTGGGCGAGGTAGGCCGCTGCCCCTGCGGCGGGCGGATGCGGCCGCACATCGTCTTCTTCGGCGAGATTCCGCTGGAGATGCCACGCATCGAGCGCGAAATCGCGCGCGCGACGGCGATGATCGTGGTGGGCACCTCGGGCTCGGTCTATCCGGCTGCGAGCTTTGTTCACTGGGCCCGCCAGGCCGGGGCGCGCACGATTTACATCGGCCCCGAAGCGCCGCTGAATGCGGCGGCGTTTACGAACGTGGTGGAAGGCAAGGCTGGCGAGAGGCTGCCGGGACTATTTTGCGTGGAAGGAAAGTAGGGGTTAGGGCGGGCTGGATGGGGCCGGCGATGCGGAATCGGCGGGTTCTGTGGTGGGGGCCGGTCTGGCGCGTGGCGCCGGGCGGTTGTCTTCCGCAGGTTCGGCGGTGGACCTTCGGGGGATGGCGGACGGTTGCCGGTTGGAAGCCTGGGAGAGCGGCACAGCCTGGCGCACGGTGGGGGGAGGCACGCCAGGCGCCAGAGGCCGGCCGCAAAAGGCCGGTTCGTTGGCCATCTGCTTCAAAAACATGCGCGAACTGACGTGGTCCGGCTGCAGGGTGACCCAATAGCTCGAATCCGTCATCAGGGGCTTGTGCTGGTTGACGATCTGGTTCTCGATGATCCGGATTCCACAGAGGAGATTGTTGCGGGGCCGGAGAATGCTCTTGTCGGGGTCGTGTTCGGGGAGAAGCCGGTCGCGCGCCCAGTCGAAATCGCAACCATAGCGGCGGCTGTCCCAATAGGCGAGCTGGAGCAGGCCCTGCTGGCGCACAATGCGGCCGGTGACGGGGTCGAGGACGGCTACGGCCGGATCGCTGTGGCGCACGTCGGCGGTGGGCTTCAGCCCGGCCTCGGCGCCCGCCAAAGCCTGAAAGAAATAGGCCCAGAAGGCGCGGCGGTCAGTGCGGTCGAGCTCGCGATAACGGGGACAAAGGTCTGCGACCGCAGTCGAATGCCGGCGCGAAAGAAGTCTGCGCGGCAGCGCCCTCTCGATCATGCGGGTCCAGGCGGGGTTCCAGGTCTCCTCGTTCAGTTGCGCTTTTTGAACTGCGATGGGAGTGGGCGGGACCGGCTTGGTCACCGGTTCGGGATCCGCAGGAGGGTCTTTCGGGTCGGTCTGACCGTCACATAGGGCGAGGGCGACCAACAACGCGCATACCACGATGCAAAAGGCACGAAACATGGCCCAAAGCCGGCTCCACTCCCTCCTGTGGTAAGATGCGGAGCTTGAACCGCGTGGCGCTACGGGATGCAGGGGGAAACGGCTCTGGAGTCAAGGCCCCGGGAGTGGTAGGGCTCGGCCGACCCCGTTGTGGGGCGAAACATCCACGGGGGTGGTTTTCGCTATCCAATTTTGCGGGAGCCATGTATCCTTCTTCCATCGGGATGATTTTGGAAAGTGGCCTGATAAGGTCTGGAGCCCCTTGGGTTATGGCTGCTCGGATCATTCACTTTGGAGCGGACAACTGCCACCGGCTTTGGGTGTTGAAGAGCGCGGGTTACTCCATCGACGACTGCCAATCCGTGGTGCAGCTTCGTACTGTGTTGCAGTCGGGAATCGACCCGGACGCCGTGGCCATTACGGAGAGTGAACGCTTTGCCCCAGAGGAGGCTGTGGAGGTGACGCGGTCGCATTCTTCGGCGCCATTGATCCTTTTCCGCGAAACGCACAACGATTTCATGGAGTCGGTGTTCGACCTGGTTGTGCCGGTGCTCGAACCCCCGGAAGCCTGGCTGACCAACATTGCGACGCTGATTGCGAAAAGCCAGGCCGTGCGAGCCCGCTCGGAAGCCCTCGTCAGGCAGTCGATGTTGCTGCGCCAGGAAACGGCTGTGGTTCGTCGCCGGGCGCGCGCGGAGCGGGAGCGGTCGGCCCAGGGACGCCCGGGGCCGCCAGATCCTTGGAGGAGCGTGAGGGGCAAGATGGAGCCCCCGCGGGAGAATTGAGCGCGCGACCTGTGGGCGGCTGACAAGTCTACCCTCGTCAAGAATCATTTTGTGTTTTCTCGCAGAGGGCGCATACTGCGTTCATCGCCGGTTTGCGCAGAAAAACACGCAGACAGGATTTCCCCGAGCCGAGTCACCCATTCGCAAACGAAGATAGACGGCGCAAACGGTGTGGGGGCGAAGACCGTTGCCGGGTTCGCTCAACCGAATCTCCGTTTGACGCGTCTCTTACAACAAAGCCGGTTTTGCGCACGAAAGCCGGATAGACAGGAGCCAATCGATGCCCCTCGCCCAGCTTCCCCAAACCCTGGGACAACTTCGCGCCCACCCGTCGT
>JASHUH010000626.1 GCA_030040115.1 Acidobacteriaceae bacterium
CCCCACACATTGTGGTGCTAAGGAGCGTGCGAACCATGTTCGATTCCCCTCATTCTCCCATTTCATTCGAACCGCTGCTGGACAGTGATCGGGCAGCAGCAATCATTCAAGTTCACCCAAAGACCCTCCAGCGTTACGCACGAAATGGAATCGTCCACGGCGTCCGCGTAGGCAAGCTGTGGCGCTTCCGGGCGTCCGACCTCTATCGATCTGGCACGAGGATCGAACCACTCGACGACGACGACCAGGCGCAGTAGGCTGGAATCAGCCACTCGTGCCCGTAACCAGAAAGGAGATCAACCCTTGCTTGTTCGGACACGGTATCAATATGGAAGTCTGCGGTTGAGGAAGCGCGAACGCGGACCGGATGTGTGGGAGTTCCGTTATTACGAGACGGATTCTCAGGGACAGCGTAAACGGCAGAGCGTGATCCTTGGTGATCGCGGTGTGCTCACAACGGAGACCCAAGCACGGAAAGCCACGCAAGCTCTTCTTCTTCGACTCAACGAAGAATCTCCACGCGCGGAAGTGGAGGCGGCGTCTTTTGGAGCCTTGCTCGACCGGTATATCGAGCAGGAACTCTCGGAGCGTTACTCGACTCGGAAATCGCACTTGTCGAACATCCGAGTCCACATCCGCCCACGTTGGGGAGAACACCCCGTGGATAAGCTGAAGCCGATGGCGATGGAACAGTGGTTGCGCGATTTGCCGCTGGCCCCAAAGTCAAAGACTCATGTACGGGGAATCATGCACCTGGTCTTCAAGTGTGCGGAGCGGTGGGGCATTATCGAACTCGGCAAGAACCCTGTCTCTCTGGTGCGCGTGAAGAATGGAAGCAAGCGGCTCAAGCGGCCACGGGTTCTCGACGTGGACGAGTTCTTTGAACTGCTCAAGCATTTGGGCGAACCTTACCGAACGATGGTGTTGGTAGCGCAGTGCCTGGGCCTTCGCGTAAGCGAGATTCTGGGCTTGCAATGGGGCGATTTCAATTTCGAGCAGCGCTCCGTTTTGGTCCAGAGAAGCGTGGTGGGTGGAAGGGTGGACGACGTGAAGACGGAATACTCAAGAGACGATGTTCCGCTTGATGCCCGTCTGGCAGAGGCGCTGATGCAGTGGCGTTCCGCTTCAATCTTTCCGAGAGATGAAGATTGGGTTTTTGCCAACCCTGTCACTGGAAGACCCTACCACCAGGAGAGCTTGCAGAAGTCGCAGATCAAGCGAGCTGCAAAACTCGCCAAACTGGGAGAGGACATTGGGTGGCACACTTTCCGCCACACCTACCGCTCTTGGCTCGACGAGACGGGTGCTCCAATGAAGGTGCAACAGGAACTAATGCGTCACGCTTCGATCCAGACGACGATGAATGTCTACGGGCGGGCCATGACGGAAACCAAACGCCAAGCAAACATCCAGGTTGTAGGGCTGGTATTTGGCCCCAACTCGCAGAACTCTGCCACAAGACAGGCATCTGCGACGCTACAGTAGATTGCAGCCATTCCTATTGGGGGATAACGGGGACTTGCCCGGAGCGATCAAATCTTGTAAGTGATTGAAAGATTTGGTTGCGGGGGGCGGATTTGAACCGCCGACCTTTGGGTTATGAGGGCGGCCATAAACTGATTTCAAAAGACTTAGTGCGGCGCGGATGATACCGAAGCACTTTTTGGAATCTGTAAGATACAGACCCATATCGGCAACTGCGCTCCCGTTTGCGCCCCCGCTTCGGGAGGGGATTTCAATTTGGCTTCTCTCGATTGAAGCGGCGGCTAGTCCTCGCCCCTGCCCTCGAATACAGGCGTCCATCGGTCATGCAGGAAAGTTTCAAGCAGCGATACTCGATGCTTGCCGAGGCTCGCGGGCAAGAGGAAATTCACTCGGTCGGTGTGCTGCTTGATCCAGTCACCGATGTTGAGTTCGTTGACGCCGGTCGCTCCCGCCTTTGCCGGGTTGTTCAGGATCGAACGCGCAAGGGTGCTTCCTGCGCTGTTGGGGTTGTAGTGTTGCGATCTGTACCGCGCATCGCTATTGGCACCTGCCTTGCCGACCTTGAGCGCCTGGCCATTCAGGAAAAAGGCGTACACCGCCATCCTGCCAGTCGGCAGTCCCTTTGGCTTGTGGGGCCTGGGCCATATCTCGATGGTGATGCCGTCCGGGATCGCCGAGGCCGTGAGCTTCCGAAATTCGGCGAGAGCTTCGGATGCCAGCTTGTTGATGTCATCCATGTTGTGAATGTACGCCGTCGCGTCTGCTGGTCAAAAGGGCTTCGATTGCCTGCCCTCTCTTTCCTGCTGCCCATCTTTCTTTTTGCGAGGGACTTATCCACGCCCGCCGAGCGCGCCTCAAAGCGCAGGCGAAGGCGGGGGTGGGTAAGTCTTGTCACTGGAAAATGTATTTTCGGTAATAAGAATATAAGAAAGAGAGATGCCTCTAACCCTTTGAAATTCCTTATGGCGATTCGCCAGTTTTAGTCGCTGGACCGACAACTTCGGTCGATAAACCGTCAAAAATCCCTTGCCATTATGTCGGTTCAATGTCACCCTCCTTGCCGAACTGCGACAAAAAACACGGTACAAAATGACGGAATTAAACCAAAAGCAAGCTGAAGTGATTCGGCAGAAGCGCGGTGTGCCGGTTTATACCACGAACCCAAGCATTCCTCCGAGAGGGGACATCAGTCGGTTCAAGAGAACGCGGATCGGCACGGAACATAAGGGTCTCGTGATTGACGGCGGCTCAGGCGAAGTCCTGGGCCGTGGCGGCGCGTATGCGTATGAATTCGAGGAAGTGGACCGCGAACGCTTCGTGAAGCTTTTCCTCAGCGGGCTTAAACAGGCATCCGGCCTGTCGAAAGCCGGACTGGCGGTGTTCGAGGTGGTCTATCAGCAAATCCGCGAGAACCCAAATTCAGATCGGGTGCAGTTGAGTTTCTATCGCGCCAATCAGCGCATCAACACGCTGAATGACCGCACTTATCAGCGCGGCCTACGCGAGCTGCTCGACAAGGAATTCCTGTTCCGAAGCCCGGAGGATGGAACCTTCTTCGTGAACATCCGGTATATGTTCAACGGCGACCGGCTGGCCTTTGTGAAGGCTTATCATCTCAAGGATTCTCAGCCGTCCCTGCCCCTGCCCGAACCGGAAGCCGCGCCGGGTC
>JASHUH010000627.1 GCA_030040115.1 Acidobacteriaceae bacterium
GAGAGCGAAACCGGCACGCTACGAATTTGGTTGAAACCTTGCCGCAGAACGTCGGCTTGCAACGACTCCGATTTGCTAAAAGATTCTGCTCGAACCGCCTCTCGAAGCAGGTTTTTCAATGCAGATGGGGGTGTTCCCGATGAAATCCCGTCCGCTTCAGAATCCTCGGCCAGATTGTCCCATTCCTGGGTCGACGCGGCCCTGTCTTCTGCACGCTGCAGCAGATCGGTCGCTGACGTTACCGTCGCCAGTTGAGGTCCAACGAGTTCGGTTTCCGACCGTTGTAAAGCGTCAAATATACGGCTCATATCTCGTCATTTCCCCGGCGATCGCCTCCTCAGAGCTTGAATCATCCGCACAAGCATTCACCCGCGCGCCCGAGACCTTCTGCAGCTCAACTAGAGACCGCTGCGCATCCAACTCGCTCTGGTTAAAGTTCGTTCGTTCCCACGCCCATTTGTGGCATCGAGCCGAAACTCCTTCGCCACATCGTCCACCATGTCTGGGGCTACGCTGGATGACTGTCGCGCATAAGCGTTGATCAACGCGTTTTCGCAAATTGTGTTGATCAGACGCGGCACACCTTGCGCGTGGTGGAACACAGCAGCGACGGTTTCCGAAGGAAAAATCGCAGCCCGATTCGAATCGGCTCCCGCAATCCGCAAACGTTCCGAAATGTATTCCGCCGTTTCTGCGGCGTTCAGAGGGCTAAGATGTGTGCGCAGGGCGATTCTCTGCTTGAGTTGCCGCAGCTTGACGGAATCTAGCTTCTCATCAAGTTCAGGCTGTCCGACCAAAACAATCTGCAGAAGCTTGTCGTTCGTTGTTTCGAGGTTGGACAGTAATCGGATCTCCTCTAGGAGGTCCTCGGACAAGTGGTGGGCCTCGTCCACGATCAAAACCGTCGTCTGTCCCATCGATCCGCGGGAAGCTAAAAACTTTCCCAGGTCGAGCAGCAGCTCCCATTTGCTTTTGTTCGAGGCGGAAAGGCCAAAATCGGAAAGTACGTATTGCAGGAACTCGGTTGGAGACAGTAGGCCGTTAAAAACGTATGCGTAGGCGATGTCTCTGCTCCCTTTGAACAAATCCAATAGACAGCGCAACAGCAGGGTTTTTCCCGTCCCAATTTCTCCGGTTACCACCACGAACCCTTTGTGCCGCCTCACCCCGTAATAGAGGGTTGCCAAAACCTCGTTATGCCGCCCGCTGGGAACAAAACACCTGGGATCCGGGGTGAGATCGAAGGGGTTCCGAGCAAGATGAAAAAAAGCTTTGTACATGGGAACGAGAGCCTAATCGTGCAGATAACTGAAGGCGGAGCCGCCCGCAATCGCGGCAACGATGAGTGCCGTCATCGCCCATCCCAATACCAATCTCCTCTTGCGTTTACCTTCGTCCTGCGGACTGGATATACTCGGCACTTCCGCGACGACCGCCACAGGCAAAAGATTTCGGATCTGTTGATCAGTATGCAAGCGATCGTCCAGAGACTCCAATCCGGCGACAATCAGAAGGCCCAACGCCACCCCTGCGCCCAAGCCGGCTCCGCACATTTTCAGCCGGTTGGGAAAGTCCGGCTTGATAGGCAGACTAGGTGGATCGATCATGGTAAACCGCTCGCCTTCCTGCATCTGCTCCATGCTGGTGGCCATTTGTGAGTCTTTTTCTTTTTGTAGAAGATCGTTATAATTCTTCTGCGACTGATCGTAGCCCCGGGTCAAATCCGCAAACTGTTGCTCGATAGCAGGCTCCTCGCTCAGACGCGCCTGATACTCATTGATTCTAGATTTTAGGCTGGCAATTGCCTGTTCCCGATTAGCAATCTCGACCTGATCGGCTTGCAACTGGCTTTGAAGTTGCAGAAACGGTGCGTCTTGAGCAGGATCCGTCAGAACCTGCGTCTGTGAATTACGTTCCGTCTTCTGTTCCTTGCCGTTCACAGCGTTCTGCATGTTGGCAATCAGTTGGTCTCGCGTCTTTTCGGTTTTCGCGATCTCAGCCTTCAGATCCTGAACTTCCGGATACCGGTCCGTATAACGGGTGCTCAGATCCGCGAGCTTTGTCCTAAGCGTCTCGAGCCTCTGGTCAACCCCTGCCAAGTCGGTCGGCGAGCCATTGGCTGTGTGAGTCGTCCCCTGCATAGCCCGGTATTGGTCGATCAGCGTTTGATGGTACACGCGTTGCTGTTTCACAGCATTCAGAGCATCCTGTTCGTTTTGCAGTTGGGATTGCAATCCGCTCAGAATCTGGAGATTCGTTTGTTCCTGATCGGGTAATTCGCCTTCGTGCTGGGCCTGGAAAGCCCGCACCTTGGCGTCCTGATCAGCTAGGCTCGATCGCGCACTCGCAACCTGATCCACCATAAATCGGGTGGTGTCCTCAGACTCTTGCTCGCGCACACGGGTGTTCTCGTCAATGAACAGATTCGTCAGTTCGCTGGTCACCTGTTGCGCTTCCCGAGGATCCGGGGCCAAGTAAGAAACCCGGAATGCCGTGATCGCCTGATTCTGCACGTCGCGCACCAGTTCGATGTCGATGTCCTTACGCATCAACGCAACCTTTTGGTCCGGCGTCATTGCCCGATGGCCGTCCCTATAGAGATTCAGCTTATCGATGATCAAAAGAAGACGAGTTCGGCTCAGAATCTGCTCGGTGATGCTTTGCAGTCTATCCTGCAGGTTGTCGTTCACGTTCGGAGCCACAAGATTATTCGGCATGGTCGGCTGCTCCACCAGGATCAGCGTGCCCGATTTGTAACGCGGCGGCAGGACCCAACTGGAACCCCAAACCACGAGCCAACCAAGAAATAGCGGTATCAGGAAGTGAATATGTCGGCGCCTGATAATGTCCAAAAGGCGCCCGGTGTCGAGCTGCTGAGTTGTTTGCTCCTCAACTTCTTCAGGCATGATCATTTTCCCAGCGGCCGCGTGAATTGCCAAGCCAATGAAATTATTTCGCGATCGCTGTTGGGATTGTCGGAGATTGCGGTGATTCCGGTGTAACTTTGATGCACGCGGTCGTACTCGCAGCCCAGGTTAAGCTGTCTGCTCAACGAGCGTCCGACCGTTGCTCTGGCCGCAATGCTGTGACCTCCCGGCATGGCGAACAATAATAACGGGGTAACCGATTTGTTGATCGCGTAGCTACCGCTCGCTCCCAACGTCCAGGTGCGCGATGCCTGCCAGCGCGCAAAAGCATTGGCGCTGTTCGAATGGAAGGCTCCCAGCAATCCTCCGCCTCCGGTAACTTCGTGCGCATAACTCGCAGCGAAATTTGTACGGAGGGTCTGCCAGCCCGCGCTTGCCGTCACGTTCGGTCCCCACGCGCCGGTGCCTGGCAGGGAAGTTTGAGTGACTTCATAGCGCTGTGCCCCTCCCGAAATCGAAATCGAAAATCCGCCCTTGGAATCAATCGAATAAAAGCCGTCAATCGTGTGCGTAACCGTTTCGCTTTGCGCATCCGGAGGATAGGTCAGCATTTGCGAATATTGATAATTGATCCCGGTGTACTGTTCAGCCGCGATGCGGCGATTAAAAAACGTCGAACCGCCACGCATATCGGAATCGTAAAGATCGGATACCTCGGAAGGATTGGGGTAATGCAACTCCATCGATGTTCCAGAACCGCCAATCATTGCCATGGGGCTGTATTGAAGCGAGAATTGCATTGCGGCATTGTTGGTGAGCCTATCTGCAAAGGGTGCGATCACGCCCGGGACCATGTCAGGCGAGGATCCGGAAACTGCGCCGTCGGCCCCAGAGCCGGGGGCTGCGAACGCGGTGGAGCTCTTCTCAAGGGAATCGTTCAAGTTCACGGACATGTGAGGAGTCGGCCGGAACATGTAGAGGAGAACTGCGCTCTGATCGGTCTCGTCCAGTCCGCTCGAAGGCCGATAGAAGGTGAACCCGGGACTATAACTCAACATCCGATGCTGCCTTGGAGTGGTCTGGTCGAAAGAGATCGTGGATAGAACCGAGAAGGTGGTCTCGCTCAACGGGCTCCCGCCGCTTCCGGCATAGAAGTTGTCGATATAACCCGACCTAAACGTCAGTCCGCCACGGAGGTAATTGGACTGCGCTTCAGCGCCAACCTCAGTCGGATACGCTTGGCCGCTTACCGGAGGGGGCGTGGCCATTTGGTCGTCCCCACCCACGGTCGGAGCTGGGCTGATCGGACTGCTCACTTGCGACCAAACCGGAACAACCACAAGCAAAGCCACACTTAACCAGCCCCGCGTCAGCATTTGCAAACCTTCATGGCACAATGATCGTATCGTGAGGCTTGAGCTTGATGTTCTGCTCAAGGTGCTTGCCCTTG
>JASHUH010000628.1 GCA_030040115.1 Acidobacteriaceae bacterium
CGCGCCATTGACAAGATCCGACGATCCGGACCCGGATGACGCAAACCGGGATTCACCCGTGCGCACAATTGTCGTCCCGGAGGAGACCAAGACCGTGAAAGGGGTGGACGACAGCGGCGACAATCCCTCCGAAATTTCCAACTCGCCGGTGCGGGGGTCGTAACGCAGCACTCGGCCCTGGTAATCGCCTTCGGGATTCTGAGACAGAATGTGAATACTGAGCGCGAACACGCGGCTTCCGTCCAGTGTTGTCTGAATTGAAGCGTGGTCCTCAGGGCCCAACTGAAGCAGCGGCATCCTCTTTCCGTCGAGAAAAACCTGCGTGCGTTCATCAAAGAATACTTTGATCGGCCGTTCGCCGAACATCTGCAGAGTAAGTTGGTCGCGAACGGGATCGACATTCCGGATTTCTCCTCCGAGAATGGTGCTGACTCCGGAGGGCGCGGGAGGCAGGTCGCCTAGCCCACCTGAAAGGCTATCGGGCTTCAGCGCCGGCTGCATGCCCGCGGTCGCCTGCGATTGGGCGAACGCTGCTCCGGCCACGGCTAAACTTACGCCGCCGAACACCACTGCCGCCATAAGTCTTCCCATGCTGCACACCTCTTCCACGCCTGGTTTAACAATCGTTTGGATGTTACAAACCGAGCTCCGGTGGTCTCCCGACCGTCAACGCGGGGAGCAACACGGGTTCAAGTTGCGCATCTAAATGAATGTGGTCCCAATTCAGCCGGTCCCCTGTGGAAACGGAAGCATGAAGAGCGCAGAGTGATTAGCACATCGACAAAATTTGCGGTGATCATTGCGCTCGTGGCGGGACTCGCGGGTCGCGACGCGCGGGCCCGGGACCATTTCACGGTCACCATCCCGCTCCGCAGCCGGATGAGTCCGGTTCAACGCCTCAATCGCGAGGGCGTCGAGGCGGTGGGAAAGAACCAATACGAAAAGGCCGAAGCGCTTTTCCTGAAGGCCTATCTCTACGATCCCGCCGATCCCTTCACTTTAAACAATCTGGGCTATATCTCCGAGCTGGAAGGGCAACTGGACCGCGCAGAAAGATTCTACAAGCTGGCCGCGGAGCAGGGGTGCAGCGCCGAAATCGCTATGAGCAGCGCGAGGGACCTAGATGGAAAACCGATGACCTCGGCGTTCCTGAATCTTGAGGATATTCCTATGCGCGTGAATCGGATGAATGTGGACGCCATGCGGCTTCTGTCGCAAGGCAGAGGCTTCGAGGCTGCAGCTCTGCTTGAGCAGGCCCACTCTCTCGATCCGACCAATCCATTCACGCTCAATAATCTGGGCGTGGCGGACGAGGCCGTCGGCGATTACGAAGATGCCTTGCGCAATTACGAGCAAGTTGCGGATTTGCACTCTTCGGAACCGGTGGTGGTCACAGAAGACCGTTCCTGGCGAGGCGCGCCGGTGAGTCGAATGGCTGAGCAAAGCGCAAAGCGGCTCCAGAAAAGGTTGAAGGGAACCAATCCCGAAGAAGAGCAGGCCGCAATGTTCGATATCCGCGGGGTTTATGAAGAGAACCAAAATCAATCGGCGGCGGCGAGAAGGGACTTCCTGCGCGCCTATTCGCTGGCTCCGTTAAGCGCCTTTTCTCTCAACAATCGCGGCTTTATCGCGGAAAAGGATGGCGATCTCGAATCGGCCCAGTTCTTTTATCAGAAAGCGATTCAGGCGAATGATGCCGGAGCGCGCGTCGGGCTGGCGACCGACAATTCGGATGAAGGCAAGAGCCTGTTCACCGTAGCCCGGCAAACCACGGGCAAGGTGGATGTGGCGCTGGAGCAGTATAGCCAACAGCGCCGCCGCGAGAAGGGCGCGATTGAACTCACTCCGCGAAATAACTCGTCGGAAGGAGGGTCCCCCACGCCCCCACCGCCTAATTCTTCACCATCCTCGGCGCCCACAACATCGGCGCCACGGACTCCTCAATCTCCTCACTAAAAGGATCTGCACATGGCTGGACCGGACGCACAAATCCCCGCCAATAGATTTCTGGCGCTGTTTTCGCGACTACTCCTGCAGTCCGGTGACGCTCTCCCGGCATCCGCCACGCCGGCCGAGCTCCGGGACGAGATACTCAAGCTTCATCGCGAAGATTTTGACCAGGCGCTCGGTTTGGCAAATCGGCACCACGTGGTCGTGCGGGCTTTGGAATTATGGCGGGGCGCGATGCGTGAAGCCGGAGACCGTGAACGGGCCCAATGGGCTGAGAACGCTCTCGCCGTGGAGCGTGCCCGAATCAAAGCCAGCCTTCCGGCTCTCGCCAACATCTGCGCGGCCTTCGAGCGATATGGTTACGGCATAGCAGTAATCAAATCGCTTGATCACTGGCCCGATATCGGTTGCGATCTGGACCTGTACACGGATGCCGAACCGGCGCACGTCCTGCGTCTGATGCGCCGGCACTTCTGCGCCGAGCTTGAAGACCGCAGTTGGGGCGATCGCTTGGCGTGCAAATGGAATTTCAGGGTCCCGGGGTTGCCGGAGTCAGTCGAGATTCACGTGGGCCGTTTAGGACAAATAGGCGAGCAAATAAAAATGGCCACATCCTTGTTGACGCGCAGCCGGAAGGTGGATGTTGAAGGTTTTGCGTTTTGCTGTCCATCGATCCCCGATCGCCTGATGATCTCCACTCTGCAGCGGATGTATCGCCATTTTTATTTCCGCCTGTGCGACATCGTGGATAGCGGCTCGCTCGCTGATCGGCATCTCATCGATTACGACGCGCTGTGCAGCCTGGCGCAGAGTGCCGGCATCTGGGAGGGTGTTGCCACCTACATGGCGATTGTTTCGGATTACATCGAAAGTTATCGCGGATTTGGCGTCGATTTGCCGCAATTTGTCCGGGAGGCCGCGCGTTTTGGGGGCGAAAAAATCTATTTCGACCGGGGCTACTTGCGCATTCCCATCGTGCCACAATCCGTCGGGCTCTACGGTTCGCAGTTGGCGGGAACTCTAACCAAAGGAGAATTGCGCAATGGAGCCCGGTTAAGCCTGTTGCCATGGCTTGCCACAGCAGCGGCCGTGGGCCAGAAGCTTACCGGCAGCGACAAGGGCATCTGGTAAGACGGCATCCTAATCTCGCCCCAGGGGTAGGGGAATCACCATCGGTTCAGCGAAAGTCATTACTTTGGACGGCTAAAGAAAGGGAGGATGCGGGAGGTCCCGCCACACTTGTATGAGTGAACTTCTAGCGAAAGGTTTCAAGCCGATTTCACGCGACCACGAACCTCGCGATTCCAGAGGCAGGCTGTCAAAGGGCCCGATTGTCTATAATCGCTCCTCCCTCGCGGTGGATTTGGAGATTGGCTCTACAGTGCCCTGGCAGCCACTGCCGCAACTGGTGGGAAAGCCGAATGCCGCGGCGGCCGCCGTTCCCCCGACCATGTTCCGCGGGCTGGATCCATCCTTGTTCAAACGGGATCGCTCTTCCAAGGTGATTTCGTTCGTGCTTCATGCCGTGGTGATCGCTTTCGTGCTGTGGATAGGATTCAATTCGCAGCGGGCTTTGAAGGCGGCCAGTACGGTGGTCACGCGGCTGGACTTCACGTTGACTGCTCCTCCGCCCGTGTTGCCGGTGGCGAAGGCGTTAGGCGGCGGCGGCGGCGGCGGTGCGCACAACGTAGTCATGCCGAGCCGGGGCCGTCCGCCGGTGGTGGCGAAGGTGAACATCACGCCTCCGCAATTGCCGCCCATGATCAGACAACCCTTACTGGCGGCAGAGCCGACCACGCAAGTGAAAATGCCGGCAACCAGTAACATGCCGAATCTGGGCATGAGTCAATCGCCCCAAATTGCGCTGGCTTCGCAAGGCAACGGCGCTCGCTCCGGCTTCGGGATGGGCATGGGTGGCGGCCTGGGCGTGGGCCAAGGCGCAGGCGCAGGCCCGGGTAGCGGCGGCGGCTATGGCGGTGGCCTGATGAGCGTGGGCGGCGGCGTCACTGCGCCTCAAGTCATCCATTCCGTCGAACCCGAATTTACCGATCAGGCGCGGCGCGCCAATTATCAAGGGACGGTCTCGATCGCGCTAGTCGTGGATGCTCAGGGCTATCCACAAGACTTGCGCATTACGCGTCACCTGGGCATGGGTCTGGATGAGAAAGCCCTCGAGGCGGTGCGCCAGTACAAGTTCAAACCGGCCATGTACCAGGGCCATGCTGTTGCCGTGCAGATGGTGATCGACGTGGACTTCCGCCTCCACTAAAAGCGGGAATGCGCGCAGCATCGCTCAATTTGATCCGGTTTTTCGGATGGAGCACTTCTCCTTCCCCATGGGAGCTTGCCTTTCGATCGAAGGTGGCGGTTCGTCGAGGGGGTCGATCCTTGAGGTTCCCGTTTCGACCCATGGCAGAAGGAGAAGCGCTCTCACTGCCGCTCCACTTCCCGGCGAAAGTAGCTAAAATAGCCAGTTTACCCCCTCCCCCCTCTCCCCTCCCGGTGATTCCGGCATGTTCCAGAATCAAATAGAGCTGTCGGCGCGGTTCCGAGGTAAGCACCGCGTTTTGAGGAGCTTGAATCCCAAGTTCCGGAAAATGCGGAACTTAGATAGACCGATCTGCGCATTTCGGGCGGCGGCGACACCCGGAGCGCGCCTTCCCGAGCGCGATTCCTGCCCCATAGGCACCCGTGAGCTTGCGCCTCCCCACCCTCGCGGCAAAAGCGCCGTGCCCAGAGGGCCCCCCACATGAGCGTAAAGAGGGAAACCCGGTCGGCGCATCTGGAAACAGGATACAGATTACGAAGAAATAACCGGCAATTTTGGGGCGCAGGGAAGCCGCAGAAACTAAAGGAAAAGAAAAAATATTTCTGGGGCAAGGGCTTGACGTGTTGCTCGAAGCCAGTGGAGTGGAGGTCGGAGAACGAGGGACCAAGGGAACGAGGAAGCAAGGGGCGAAGGATCAAAGGGTCAAGCGTCGGGAACGCGGGACTAGGCCGCGTTTGCCGTTCGCGCCCCAACGGTGAGGCTTACGGCTTCTGTTCCTCGGCGGTCTGCGGGGGTTGCCCCGGATTAGCGTTGGCGTAATAGCCGCGTTTGGTCCGCACGATGAGCTTGCCATGTTTGGGCGCGATCGCTTCGACGTGGACAACGCGGTAGCCCCCGAGGTTCATGGGCCGGGTGGAATTGTAAGCGACGGTGTATTGCTCGCGAATGTCGCGGGCGACGTCCGAGGCGATGGCCTCTACATCCTGGAGCGAGTTGGGAAAATAGGCGATGCCACCGGTTTCTTCCGATAGCATCTCCAGTGCATTTCGCGCTTGTCTGGATTCCTGCTTGTCGTCGTCGTAGAGCAGCCCGATGGTATAAACCACAGGCCCTCCCAGATTCTGCACGCGGCGGATGGCCTCCGCCAGAGTCAGGTGCGACGCGTTGTCCGCTCCGTCCGTGATGATCAGCAGCACCTGCTTGCGGTGCGGGCCGTGCTTCGACAATTCATCGGCCGACGCCACAACCGCGTCGTACAGAGCGGTCGTGCCCTTGGAGTCGAAGCGGGAGAGGCCGCGGTTGAGCGCCACGAGATCGGACGTAAAGCCTTGGTCAAGGTAGGCGCGCTCGGCGAAGTTCACAATAAACGCTGCGTCCTGTCGATTCGATTCCCGCAACAGATCGAGAGCGGCCATGTTCACCGCCGAGCGCTTGTCGCGCATGGAGCCCGAATTGTCCACCAGGATTCCCATGGAGACCGGCTCGTCCTGGTGCAGAAAGCCGGTAAGGGTCTGGGGAACGCCATCTTCCCAAACCCGAAAATCGCTCATATTGAGATCCGTCACGGTTTGGCCGCGAGAGTCGATCACCGTGCAGTTCAGCAGGACCTCATCTACGTTCGTGTGCAGCACATAGGCCCCGTTGCGCCCCTTTTCAATGGCATTGGCGTGGCCGGGCGCAGAGGCTGATGAGACGGTATTCCCGGGTTCCGCCGGCGCAGGAACTTCGATGTCCAGCGTGGGCACTGGGTCGCGGTCGACATTCAGCGGCGGCTGAACCTCAGGGCGCGTCGGATCTTCGAGGGCGGCCGGGTTCCCGGCCTGTCCCGGCGCGGTTCCCGAGGGCGAACTCTGGCAGAACGCGGCAACCGAGCCGCCAAAAAGCAGCGCGGCGAATACCGCCGGAATCAGCCAAAGGGGGCGCATATGCAAGCAGAGGGGCTTCATAACCACCGGACACACCTGGACTTCACCTATGGTTGGATGCAGTCGCGGGTGGAAACAGCAGCCGCAGGAATTGGGCATTGCTGACAAGGTCGAACCTTCCATCGCCAGGGGCGTCGGCCAGCCCACTGCCGTGTCTATACCATAGACGCCGTTCCCGGTATTCTAAAGGTAGGCTTTTCCTGCCTTCCCGCTGGTGGAAACACCCGTACCCGCGGCCACTCAAAAGCCATTGGAGGATCAGATCGTGCACGCTCCGCTTGCCTATTTCGTCGCTTCCGTTGCCGGCCTGGCGGGCGTGCTGGTCTGGCGCGTGCGCGAGGGGCGAACCGCCGTAACCGCGCGTAAGATTCTCATTCCGCCCCTGGGCATGGCCACCGGATTCTCCATGTTCGTGCTTCCCGCTTTCCGCGTCCCATGGAGTTGGGCCATCATTGCGTTTGCCATCGGAGCCGTTGCGCTGGCGTATCCCTTGCTGCTCACTTCTTCGTTGGAACGCACCGGCGAAGTGATCATGATGAAGCGCTCCGGCGCGTTTTTCACGGTGATCATCGTGCTAGCCGCCATTCGTTATCTGGCTCGCGGATATTTCGATAGCCTGCTCACCATGGAGCAGACCGGCGCCTTGTTTTTTATCCTGGCGTTCGGCATGATCCTGCGCTGGCGCATGGACATGTTCTTCAAATATCGAGCGCTTACGGATTGCGACAAGAGCGCGGGAACGATCATGGCCGGGTAGCAGGAATTTCTGCAAAGGCAATCAGATTCCAACTTGTCGGCGACGACAACTTCGTCACGAACCCGGCTGCTCTTCCGCCACAGGATAAAGGACGGCATGGCAAACGCGATTTTGATCGAGCTAAGCCAGATTGGTACTGTGACCAAGACGCTCGAATGCATCCAGATAACGCGGGATCAACTGGACAGCTTGGTGAAAAAGCCTCCGTGGAGCCACTTTTTTTCCATGGGTCGCTGAAGACTGATTCTAAATCGATGGAGGATCTAATCCAAATGAGATTGCTGAAGTCTGCAATGCTCGCCGCAAATGCGCTGGGGATGGTATTCATGGCGATGGCGCCGCTGACCAATGCAGGGGCGCAATCCCCGGATCAAGCGCCGGCGCAAGGTCAGGCGCAACCGTCGGATCAAGGCCAAGGCCGCCACGGCGGAAGAAGCAGGCCGCAACTGAAACTTGCCTGGGCGCCACAACCCGCCGAACTCACGCCCTATATCGCGCCCAACCGGCCATGGTGGAAACTAGCCGATATCCTCAAGAGTCATACGGGGCAGCAAAGTTGGACCCAGGAGATTAGCCTCTCTCGCGATTTCCATGGCCAATACATTCAAATGGCGCCTGGCCAAAAGACCAAGACCCAGTTTTATGCCGATGATCGTGTCTTTTGGATCGTGCAGGCGGGCCAAGTTCGCTTCACGATCGAAGGCCAGGAGCCGTTCGTCGCTTCGAAAGGATTTCTTGTTCAGGTTCCTGAGCGGGTCCCCTATAGCTTGAAGACGGTTGGAGACGGTCCGGCATTGTTCTTTCAAGTGACGCCCGCCGGGGAGCAACCCTCATATCCACTGACGGAGACGCCAACGCCGGTTAAAGGCTGGAAATACATCGAGGCTGCCTACGCCGGAGAGGGCCATTATGACCGAGGGCCGGGTCCGATCGTGAATAGACCGTATATCGACTTCAACAAAGAGATCGTTCAAGATGGCAAGCGCATCGGTGTGTTCGTGCAGGACGATCATACCTATGCCACGATTATTCGTGGTCCTGCCCCGACAACACCGCCGAAACCGACCGAATTAGGTCACTTCCATGAGAATTTCCCGGAAATCTGGTTTGTTCTCGAGGGGCAGATGGAACTTCAAGTCGAAGGCGAGCCAGTCATGATTGCCAGTCAGGGTGACATCCTTCAGGCCACCGCAGAACGCTGGCACCGCTTAACGTCCTACGGCCCCGGCATGTCAACCCGGATACCGATCATCCCACGTGCTGGCAATTTGCATTATGTTCAGCCACCCGCCGGTGATCATGAATAGCCGAGGGTCAGGGCATAAAAGCCGCGAACCAAGCGAATGCAACGGATCAACTTTTCAAGTTCTTGAGTTATGAGGAGGGTGATATGAAAGTCTCCAGACAGAGGCTGCTGAAGAAAATCACACGCATTGTCAGTAAGGGTGGGGCAATAGCGATTCTTCTCGCTGCCATAGTGGCGCATCCACAACAGACGCCAAATCCATATCAGATGCCAAATCCATATGGCCTACCTGTTTCTCTCGACAATGCCAAGAAAGCTGCAGCGGCGGTCATTGCGGAAGCCACTAAGAATGGCTGGACGATGGCAGTCGCAATCGTAGATCCAGACGGCACTCTCATTTACTACGAGAAGATGGACAACACGCAGCTTGGGAGCGCGGAGGTA
>JASHUH010000629.1 GCA_030040115.1 Acidobacteriaceae bacterium
TCCTTCGCAGCCGCAGGCTCTCCCGTTGCCCGCCGTTCGCTGGTCGTCAGTAACTCCGCCTCATTTCAAACTTAACTGCCTTGTCATCAATCGCTGTCTCTCCACGATGGTGGAACTTCGGGCTAAGTGATGTCTTCGTTGGAAAGCAGGCGCGCTGCAGGTAGGCGCGGGGAGCGGTTTGCGGTTAGGCCGGGAGGCGGTCGCCTATGTCCGGGATTGGTGACAAACTCGATCTGCTGACGCTGGCGGATACGGCTGAGCTTCTGCACTGCTCGAAGGCGCATGTGTGCAAGGCCGTCAACGGGCGCGTTCGCGGCTGCGTCGATTCCGTGCGTGTCGCTTGGCCGCCGTCGATTGATACGCCGCGAAAGCCTCCACTGTTGGCTGGAGGCGAACGAGCACATCGTTAACGACCATTTGCGTGCTGCGAACGATAACATGCGCGCGGCGAACGACGCTAAGCTGACGACATTGCCTGTACGGGATGCCGGCAAGCGCGGATAGGAGCTATCCATGCAAAAGCTGCCTCACCCGAGTTAACGCAGGAGAAGGCGTCGTGGTCAGGTGGTATTCTCGCAAGCGCAAAGATCATCAATCACGACTTCGTTGATCTCATGCCGGAATCGCTTGCTTCCGACGAGGAGCTTCGCGCCCGGAAATAGACCCTTGGTCGGGAGTCGCCGCACCGCAACTGACATTCACAAACCTCATGGGCGACGTCGACCAGTCTAACGGCTCATCCGGTTGTCAAGGTACGCCGTTGCGCTCCAGCCCAGCGGCCGCCCTGTGATGCCAAAAGGTTATACCGAAAAGACGAAAAGTTATTGGACAGAGGAGACTCAGCCTGCAGGCTTCTTGATAAAGCCGTCTCTGCCCGTCATCGATCGAACAGAGATTTGCAGATGGTACCTGGCTATCGTAACAAGGCTGCCCCCAGCCTGCGACTTTGGTCACTGCGTCTCAGCGTATGTTCGGATCTTATAGAACCATGAACCCGCAGATTCAAACCATCGATTTCAATGAGCGGCCTTTTCTCGCAATCTGGGAGGTCACCCAGGCCTGCGACCTGGCCTGCGTGCATTGCCGGGCGGCTGCGCAACCGCTGCGCCACCCCATGGAGCTGACCACCGACGAAGGCAAGAACCTGATCGATCAGATTGCGGCTATGAAGGCGCCTGTCTTCGTGCTCACGGGCGGCGACCCGATCAAGCGACCCGACCTTTTTGAACTGATCGGGCACGCCCGCAAGGTGGGAGTCCGCGTTTCGCTCACTCCCAGCGCCACGCCGCTCCTCACGCGCGAAATCGTCTTCCGGCTGAAAGAAGCGGGGCTGGCGCGCCTGGCGGTGAGTCTCGACGGCGCGAGCGCCCAAACGCACGATACATTTCGCGGTATGGCCGGTTCTTTCGAGCGAACTCTCAACGCAATTTCCTGGGCGTACGAAGCGGGTTTACCCGTACAGATCAACACCACTTTCAGCCGCCGCAACATTGCGGAAATGGATGAGATCGCCGAACTGGTTGAGAGCCTTCGCATTACGTTGTGGAGCGTCTTCTTTCTGGTGCCCACCGGACGCGGAAAGCTCGACGATCTGCTGAGCGCGGACGAGTTCGAGCAGGTGTTCGCGCGGATTTATCGGCTCTCAAAGACCGCGAACTTCGACATCAAGACAACCGAAGCGCAGCACTACCGGCGGTACATGCTGCAGCAGCGGGTTGCAGAGCGCAAAGCCGGGGTAGTCGCAGATTCAGGTCCCGAGAAAATGGCCGATTCCATCGGACGCGCGCCGCGCGGGCTCAATGACGGCAAGGGCTTCCTGTTCATCTCGCATACGGGAGAGGTTTTCCCCAGCGGATTCCTGCCGCTCACCGCCGGCAACATCCGCCGCCAGCCGCTCGCTTCCATCTATCGCGACTCACCGCTCTTTCGCAGCTTGCGCGATGCAGCGCAACTCGAAGGCAAGTGCGGTCACTGTGAATTCAAGGGAATCTGCGGCGGCTCGCGCGCCCGCGCCTACGCCCTCACTGGCGATCCCATGGCCGAAGAACCCTGCTGCTCTTACATCCCCAAAGGCTACGTGATGCCACCGCCAGCCGTTCGGACAGCCACCACGTTGCACATCCTGCAGGGCGCCTGAGATTCCGGCGCGCTCAGGTCGCGGCGCAGCGGCTCTCATCTAATCTAAGAGGAGAGGTTGTTTAGAAGGCAAAAACATGGGCGTGCAAATTGGTGCAAAACCAGATAGCGGCTTCGACGATCCCCTGGGGATGCTTGAGGACTGCCACCGTCGCATTGAGCGATTTCTGCATATCCTCTGCCTGGTCGCAGAGCAAGCTTCAGGGCATCCACTGAGTGACGAAGAATCGGCTGCGGTCACCACTGCCCTTCACTATTTTCAGGAGGGCGGCCGTCGCCACAATGCCGACGAAGAAGAGTCGGTCTTCCCTCGCCTTCGCGCAGTGGATCCCGAAAGCTCCCAGACCAACCTCGCTCACCTTGAAGACGATCACCGCCGCACGGAGAATCTGCATCAGCGGGTCGAATCTCTCTACCGAGAATGGATCGATACTTCTGCCCTCAGCAGTGGGGAGCAGCAGGCCTTGCTCTCCGCAACATCAGAATTGCAGCGCATCTATAGAGAACACATCCACATGGAAGAATCGATCATTTTCCCGCATGCTGCCCGGGTTCTAGACAAAGCGGCGATTGCGGCGATTGGCTTAGAGTTCCAGGCGAGACGCAGGTAGGCAATTCCGGGCATGCGAATGTGCTGGTTCTAAGGTGGGGGTCTGGATAAGAACTCACCAGCTTCGTCCCGCGCGTTCTTAGTGTGTCCACTCGTTCGCATGCGTAACGAGTTCCATGTAGATCTGGCGCGGCAAATGCGTCTGCCAGTGCCCTGTAGCTCTGGCAATCGCCACTGTACCGACGAACAGCAGCGCAATCGCTACAGCCGTCGCTGCTGGACCCGCCACTCGCCCTCTCCACCGCTCTGTGACATCGGCTGATTTTCTCGGAGCCGCGGCAAACTGTAATGCGTGCTCGGCTGGGCAGGCGGCGACACACTCCATGCAGGCAGTGCACTCGACTGAGCATATCTGTACCAACCGATCTACCTGCAACCCCGCCGGACATGCGCGCGCACATTTGCCGCAATCGATACACGCCAGCGTGTCGCGGCGAATCTTCATCGGACTCAACAGCGAAACCAGGCCCATGAGTGCGCCGTAGGGGCACAGGTAACGGCACCAGAAGTTCTCGACCAGCATGGAAAGCAGCGTCAGCACTAAAAGCACGATAAGCGCTGTCATGCTGATGTCGCGGAAAAAGTTCAGCATCTTCACATCGGCGACGATGCCGTAGGGCGTGTACATGAAGTCTTCAAGCGTGGCTGCCGACATGGCGCCGACGACGAACACGAAGAAGCCAAGCAGCAAATACTTCAGGCTGCGCAGCGGAATATCCGCCCACCGCGGCAGTCGAAACGTGCGTCCGAAGATCTTCCGTCCGGCTCTCCACAGTCGCTCTGACAACGTGCCCACCGGGCAAAGCCAGGAACAGAACGACTTTTTGAGCAGCAGGCTCATCAACACGAATGCGATGAAAAGGAACATGGCCGCGGGATGGATGCTTGGCACGTGCCCTGTGGCCAGAAAATACTTCGTGTTCATCAGGCCGGCGATCGGCAGCCAGCCTTCTACGCCGGCGGGGCGCGGCACATAGAGTCCTTGGCCACCCCGCTCGAAGTAGCGGACCCACAGATAAAACTGAATGCCAAGCCATGTGTTCAGCGCCACAAAGGACCATTGCACCAGGCGCCTGATCTTTTGAGAACGGTCTTGAAGCAAGCGGCGAACCAGCTTTTTCTTTGGAGCCTGCGAAATCAACCCTTGTGCCGTCTGCGTAGCCATTTATTTCTATCCCTCAACATCAAAGGCTACGGTGAAGCGCCCCCTCCGGGCAGCGACTTATGTCACTCCGCGGCGTTGAGCAAAA
>JASHUH010000630.1 GCA_030040115.1 Acidobacteriaceae bacterium
ACGGTGCGCACGGCTTGACTTCTGGCGCCCGGCAGCGTAACGTGAGCGCAAATACCGTTGAAGAAGGTTTTGTTTCCTGTGAGGAAAGGAAACGTGTATCGATTTGAGACGGAGAGCCCGCCGGCTCCGGAGGTCGCGCCATGACCGTCGAGCCGCAAGCTGCCTCGGCTCTCCACACCGCGCCCGATCTGGATGAGGAGCGGCTCGCCTGGCTCGCTCTGGCTCTCACTCCAGGCCTCGGCCCCAAACGTATTCTCGACGCGGTTCAGGAATGCGAAACCGCCGACCGCATCCTCTCCCTGCCCCTCACTGCGATCGAAGGGCTCAAGTTTCCCGCCGAGGTGGCGCAGTTTATCTTTGACGGCAAAGCCCGCCGGGCCGCTGAGGCGGAGTGGAGGCGGGTAGCTGAGCAGGGAGCAGCCATCGTCACTTTCGCTTGTCCGGAGTATCCGGAGCGGCTCAAGGAAATCTACGATCCGCCGCCGGTGTTGTGGCTGCGTGGTGACGCACGGCTGCTGAGCCGGCCGTCGATCGCCATTGTCGGTACGCGCCACCCCACTCCCTACGGAAGCGGTGTGGCGGAAATGCTGGCCCGCGACCTCGCCGCCCGCCATCTGCTGGTGGTCAGCGGCATGGCCCGCGGCATCGACTCCTGCGCTCACAAGGGCGCCTTAGCCGCGCGCATGCCTACGGTGGCCGTGTGGGGTACCGGGATCGATGTGGTCTATCCCAAGGAAAACAAGAAGCTGGCCGAAGACATTCTCGCTTCCGGCGGCGCCATCGTGAGCGAGGTTCCCATGGGAACCTTTCCCGCACCCCAGAATTTTCCTCGCCGCAACCGCATTTTGAGCGGCTTGAGTGTGGCCGTCCTGGTCGTCGAGGCGGGCGAAAACTCGGGCACGCGCGTCACCGCCCGCTGCGCCGCTGAGCAGAATCGCGACCTCTACGCTGTGCCCGGCAACGTCACCAGCAAGGGCTCTTGGACTCCCAACACGCTGATTAAACAAGGGGCTAAGCTCGTCGCCACATGGGAGGACGTGTGGGAGGATCTGCCTTCCCAGGTGCGCCTGGAATTGGAATCGGACGCTCCCTCTGCATCCAAAGCCGATACTGCCGCATCTTTATTGCCTGATCCGGTGTTAAGACCCGAAGAGGCTTTGGTGCTCGATGTTTTGCGCGCCGATGAGAGCCTGCAGATTGACGAAATCCTGGAGCTTTTGGAAACCCAGTTAACCTCTTCGGAAGTCTTTACGGCGCTCTTCGAACTGGAAATGGCCGGGCGGGTGCGCGCTTTGCCGGGGAAAAACTACGTCAGAACGATCTGATGCGGCAGAAGATGCAAGAACTTAGGAACTTGTGCAACGCATCGAACGCGCGGGCGGCGCTCAAGGGTCGACGCTCCGGGGTTTGTCGTCTAAATCGAAGAAGATGCGCGGAGACAAGCCGAAACGCCAAAGGCGGTTGACCCGTTCGCAGGCGACGTCCATTTTTCCCGCAAGCAAGGGGGTTTGGGCCCAAACCGGTCCTTCCCCCAGTAGAAATGGAGCGGCCTTCCGTGGTAGGGTGCAACATTTGCGGAGGTTTTTCGAGGCGCTGCAGAAAAAGGCGCGCCGCCGCGCCGCAAACCACGCATGGTGTGGAAATGAGACGGAACCGCTCCCGGCGAGTCCAATCGTGAGTTTCAAAAGCAAATGCGCCGGCTGAGTCTCAACACGCAAGTCAGGAATCGGATAGAGAGGGAATTAGGTTCAGGATGGCAACCAGCAGATCATTGGTGATCGTCGAATCGCCCGCCAAGGCCAAGACGATCGAGAAATATCTGGGCAAAGGGTTCGAGGTGCGCGCCTCCATCGGCCACATCATGGACCTGCCCAAAAACGAACTCGGCGTCGAACTCAAGAAGCGCACTTTCGAGCCGGAGCTGATTGTCTCGCCCGGCAAGGAGAAAGTCGTCGACCAGCTCAAGAAACTCGCCGCCAAATCCGACGAGATTTACCTGGCGCCCGACCCCGACCGAGAGGGCGAAGCGATCGCCTACCATTTGGCTCTGCAACTGGGCACGAACGCCACCGCGCGAAAGAAAATCCGCCGCGTCACGTTTAACGAGATCACCAAGAAAGCCGTGCTCGACGCCTTCAGCCATCCCCGCGAAATCGATCGGAATCTGGTTGACGCGCAACAGACCCGTCGCGTCCTCGACCGTCTTGTCGGTTACCAGATTTCGCCGTTGCTTTGGGACAAGGTGCGCCGCGGCCTGTCGGCCGGCCGCGTGCAAACAGTCGCCCTTCGCCTTATCGTGGAGCGGGAGCGCGAAATTCGCGCCTTCAATCCGGTCGAGTACTGGACCCTCGAAGCGCTGCTCCACCCCGAACGCCACGGCGACGCCAAATTCAAGGCCAAATTCACCGGCATCGGCGGCGAACCCGCCCGTGTGGCCAACGGCAAAGACAAGGATGGCAAAGAGCAGTTCATCGCCAACGCGCTGCCCGACAAGAAATCGACGGATGAGGTTCTGGCCGCGCTCCAAGACGCCGAGTGGCGCCTCGCTTCGCTGCAATCCACTGAGAAGCAGCGCCGGCCCTTGGCGCCGTTCATCACCAGTCAGTTGCAGCGCGACGCCGCCACCAAGCTGGGCTTCAATGTCCGCCGCACCATGGGCGTTGCGCAGCGCCTCTATGAAGGCGTGGACATCGGCGCTGAAGGCGCTACCGGCCTCATCACCTATATGCGCACCGACTCGCCGCGCGTGGCCCCGGAGGCCAGGGTTACGGCGCGGGAGTGGATCGCGAGCGGGTGTGGTCCGAACTACCTGCCCGCCGAGCCCAATACCTACCGGGGCAAAAAGGACGCGCAGGACGCGCACGAAGCCATTCGCCCCACCGACGCTTCGCGCACTCCCGAATCGCTGGCGCGCTATTTGAGCGACGAGCAGCTCAAGCTCTACACCCTCATCTGGCGCCGCTTCGTGGCCTCGCAAATGGTTCCCGCCGTCTACGATGTCACCACTGCCACCATCGCGGCCAAATCGCGCCAGACCGGCAAGACCTACGATTTCCGCGTCTCCGGCTCGGTGCTCCGCTTCGATGGCTTTCTCAAGGTCTACGAGTTCTCCGACGAAAAGAAGGACGAAGACGATGAGTCGGCCAACCGGCTGCCCACCCTCGATGGCGTCAACCGGCTCGAGCTCGACCAGTTGCTGCCCGAAGAGCACGCCACGCAGCCGCCTCCGCGCTACAACGAGGCCTCGCTGGTCAAAGAGCTCGAGGAGCGCGGCATCGGCCGTCCCTCCACCTACGCTTCCATCATCAACACCATCCAGGACCGCGAATACGTGGTCAAGCACGGCGGCTCGCGCGGGCGCTTCTATCCTACCGAAATCGGTGTGGTGGTCTGCGATCTGCTTGTCAAGAATTTCGAATACATCTTCGACACCAAGTACACGGCCAAGCTCGAGGAAGAGCTCGACGACATCGAAGAAGGCAAGGAAAAATGGACCGACCTGCTCAATGGCTTCTACGGCTACTTTGAGAAAGAGCTCAAGGACGCCGGCAAGAAAATGCACAACATCAAGCGCCTGGAGGAGATGACCGACGAAAAATGCGACGTGTGCGGCTCGCCGCTGGTGCTCAAATGGGGCAAGTTCGGCACGTTCTACGCCTGCTCGGCTTATAACAAGAAAGATCCCACCAGCTGCACCTTCACCAAGGAGAACATCGCCTCCAAGCCGGACCTGAACACGCCTGAAGCGCAGGAGGCCGGCGAAACCGAGGAGTATTGCGAGAACTGTGGCAAGGTGATGGTCTTACGGCGCGGAGCTTTCGGACCCTTCATGTCCTGCCCCGATTACAACGCCGACCCTCCCTGCCGCACCTTCCGCAAGCTTAGCCAGAAGCAGCAGCAGAAGCCACCCGAGCCCACCGGCGAAGATTGCCCGGTCTGCGGCAAGCCGCTTGTGGTTCGCCAGGGCGCCTATGGCGAATTTGTCTCCTGCTCCGGCTATCCCAAGTGCAAATACATCAAGCAAAACTTAATCGAGGGGATGAAATGCCCCAAGTGCGGCCAGGGCGACATCGCCGAGCGCAAGGCGCGCCGCGGCAACGTTTTTTGGGGTTGCACCAATTATCCCAAGTGCGATTTCACCTCCAACTACAAACCGGTGCCGAAAAAGTGTCCGCAGTGCGGCAGCCCCTACCTGGTGGAGAAGACCCTGCGCTCGGGCATCTACCTCGAATGCCCCAACAAGAAAAAAAGCGCCGAGGAAGAGGCCGCGACTAAGAGGCGCGGCAAGAAGAGCCCCGCGGCCGAAGAAGCGGGCGCCATCGTCTGCACCTATTCCAAGCGCATCGGCAACGCGCCGCCTCCGCCCACCGCCGCAACCCACGGTCCCGTGCTCGAAAAGGCGGCCGAGAGACGGGAATTGCAGCCGGTGTAATTCTGGCGCCGGGCAGATTTTCGCCGCTGAGAAGCGCAAGGGGTTAAACTTAGCGATCCACGATCCCGGCGATGGGCGATAATCGGGGGCAGTCCGATGAGGAACCTAACTTCCGGTGAAATGCATGTGGGAATCCATCAAGCCTTAGAAGAAGCCTCGCGCCGCATCGCTTCCGGCGAACTCGATGGCTCAGACCGCTAATACAATGACGCGGAACTGGCCGCCGGCGCGGCCACGGGCAGACCGCACAAGCCCGAAGACGCCACGGAAGCCCCGGCAGCTTAGTCCCCCAACCACTGCCGACAAGCTCTTTTGAAATAATCTGAAAGCCGGTTCTGCCGACGGCCCAGGGCCGACTTGCCCTGGCGGCTGACGTCGGGCTGGCCTCTTGCATCCGGCCTTCGAGGAGCCCCATGCCACCCGCGCAAGACCCCTACGACCTCCTTCCCTACCCCGGTTTCCCCTATCCCCAGACCCATCCCAACCGCCTTGCGGTGATGGGCATTCTGCACGGCCTGTCGCCGGCTTCGGTCGAATCCTGCCGGGTGCTCGAAATCGGCTGCAGCGAAGGCGCCAACCTCATTCCCATGGCCTACGCGATTCCCAAGAGCAACTTCGTCGGGTTCGATG
>JASHUH010000631.1 GCA_030040115.1 Acidobacteriaceae bacterium
CGCCCCCATCGAGCGCGCCAGCTCAGCCTGGTCGGCGCTCCGGTTCCAGCCGGTCACCGAGCCTGGAAACTTCGCCGCCCGCAACGCCAGGCCCACCGACGCGCCCAAAAGTCCAGTTCCGAGAATGGCGATGCGCTCAATCATGGTCTAGCAAGTCAGCGGGTCAGCAGGGCAGCGGGTCAGCAAGTCAACGTCACGAAGTATGGAGCGTTCCCACGAGGCCGTTGATCAGCCTCGTCACCTCGTCGCAGTGCGCCATCAAAGCGGCTGCACTCCTCGCTTCCAGCAAGCTCAAGTCGGCTGCAAGTTCGAGCTGAGTCTGCAGCTCAAAGAGCGAACCGCGCGAAATCGCCAGAAATTGCCTGAAGTGACCATCGTTTAGCCTGCCATGTCCCTCAGCGATATTACTGGGGATTGCGATTGCCGCCCGACGCATCTGGGATTGAAGACCGTACATTTCGGCCTTCGGCAGTTCTTCCGTCACCCGATAGACTTCCTTGGCCAACTTCATAGCTTTTTGCCAGGCTATCAGGTCACGATAGTGGCGAGTCCTCTTGCTAACTTCGTGTTCGCTAGTTGCGCTCATCGACCTCTTCGGCAATTAACTGCCCTGACTTGCTGCCCCGCTGACTTGCTGACCCGCTGCTTCATCCTACATCGTTCTTCCCACCGCTTCGGCCAGCACCCGCAGCTCCCTTACCAGCTTCTCGAACGGTTCGAGATACAGCGTCTGCGCGGCGTCCGATACGGCCTTATCGGCGTTGGGATGCACCTCGATGAGCAGCGCATCGGCGCCCGCGGCCACCGCCGCCTTGGCCATGGGCGCCACCATGTCGCGCCGCCCGGTCCCATGCGATGGATCGCCCACCACCGGCAAATGTGAGAGCTTCTTCAGCACCGGAATAGCCGCGATATCCATGGTGTTGCGCGTCGCCGTCTCATAGGTGCGAATGCCGCGTTCGCACAAGATCACGTCGTAATTGCCGCCGGAAAGAATGTACTCGCTCGACAGCAGCAGCTCCTCCACCGTGGCCGCGATGCCCCGCTTGAGCAGCACCGGTTTCCGCACCTGGCCCAGCTCGCGCAGCAGGTTGAAGTTCTGCATGTTGCGCGCGCCCACCTGAAAACAATCCACATACGGCAGCATGGGCTCGATCTGCGCAATCTCCATCACTTCGCTCACGGTGGCCAGGCCGTGCGCGCAGGCGGCTTCGCGCATCACCTTGAGCCCGTCAATACCCAGGCCCTGGAACGAATAAGGAGAAGTGCGCGGTTTGAACGCCCCGCCGCGCAGAAACTTTCCCCCCGCGGCCTTCACGCACGCGGCAATCTCGAAAATCTGCTCGCGGTTCTCAATGGCGCACGGCCCGGCAATCATGGCGATGGCTTGCCCGCCGATCGTCGCCTGGTTGGGGAATTCCACCACTGTCCCTTCCGGCCTCCATGCGCGCCCCGCAAGTTTGTACGGCGCGCTGATGCGGTGCACGTGCAGCACCCCCGGCAGCATTTCGAACTTGGTCAGGTCCAGTCCGGCCGTCGGCCCCACGCCGGCCAGAATGGTTTGCATGGCGCCGGTGGTGCGATGCACATCCACGCCCGCTTCTTCCATGGCGTCGATCACGGCGTCAATCTGCTCTTCGGTGGCTTTCTCCTGCATGGCGACGATCATGGCTTTATCCCTGTCTCAGGCGCCGTCCCGAACTCGCCGGCGCCGGTCGGCTCCGAAAGCCGGGGTTGGTGAGCTTCCGGCGCGCCTGCGGCGTGGCCCTCCAGGTCTTCGTGGCGACCCTGGGCATATCTTTCCGAAGCCAGCTCATTCCGTTGCAGCGCCCGCATCACGTCGATGATGCGTTCGTAGATGTGGGTCAGCTCGATGTCGGGCAACGGGCCTTTGTTGGCCGCGCGCACGTTCGCATACACCGTCTTTTCCCGGTTCGGCTCGTATACCGGAAGCGATGTCGCGGCTTTCAGATGGCCCACCATCTGTGCCGCGCGGGCGCGCTCGTTCAACAACTCCACGAGCTGCCGATCCAGAACATCGATGCGGCTTCGCAATTCTTCGAGTGTCATAAATCAGCCTTTAGCTACTACAGCGTTTTCGATTCTGCTCCTTACAGAATCCGGGACGATGAGTGGCGTTTTCCTTAAGGAAACGCCACCTTGCACGACGCCGCAATGGCAAGATTTGAATCGAAAATGCTCTAGCCGCTAGCTCCTGTCTCCGCCGTGGTGGCGCAAGCCTGCGCGGCCCACTCCGGCATGGCGCACGCCAGGAGCCAGTCGCTAGCAGCTATTTTTGTCACCGGGCCGGCGCCGCTTCTTTGAGGCGCAGACCCTGGATAAATCGCTCCACTGCGCCAGGCGCTGCTTCCGGACCTTCGGCGGAACTGACCCGCTCGATGAGTTCGACAATCGCGCTGCCGATCACCGCGGCGTCCGCGAACTCCGCAACCTGCGCAACGTGCTCCGCGTTCGAGATGCCGAACCCCACGACCACCGGCAGCCCCTTTCCAACCGGTCCAGTCCATCGGCGGATGCGCTCCACCAGCGCCCGCGCGTCCGCGGTCATGCTCCGCTGCGTGCCCGTAATGCCCACGCGCGAGATGGCGTACACAAATCCCCGCGAGTGCGCGGCGATGGCCTGGAGCCTCTCGTCGGGACTGGTGGGCGCGGCCAGAAAAATCGGCGCCAGGCCCACGCGCTCCATCTCCTGCAAATATTCCCCCGCCTCCTCGACAATTATGTCCGTCACCAGCACGCCGTCCGCGCCCGCCGCCACGGCGTCCTCGACAAATCGGCTTAGTCCGTAGCGCAGGATCGGATTCAAATAGGTGAAAAGGACTAGTCCAGCCTCGCTTCGCGCCGCGCGGATTTGGCCGGCCAGCGCCAGCACGTCGCGCAGACGCGTGCCGCGCGCCAGGGCGCGCTCGCTCGCCCGCTGAATAATCGGCCCGTCGGCTAGCGGATCGCTGAACGGCACGCCCAGCTCGATCACGTCGGCGCCCGCATCGATGGCGGCTAACGCAATGGCCTGCGTGCCCTCGAGCGAGGGATCGCCGGCGGTCAAATAAACCACCAGCCCCGGCTTGTGCGCGAAACCAATCGGCATGGCTCTAAATAGCTGGTCGTCCTAGTTCCCGCTTTTTGGTGCGCTGGGAACGATTCTACCCGCAGTTTTGAAAGGGCACGGCTTCAGCCGTGCCGTATAGGCGCAAACAAAAATCGTGGGCTTTAGCCCCTGAGGAATGCTTCGACTCTCACAGCTTCAGCTCGCGCGCCAAAATCCCCATGTCCTTGTCGCCGCGTCCTGAAAGATTCACCACCAGTATTTCATGCGCGCCCATCGCGGGAGCGATGCGCAGCGCCTCGGCCACGGCGTGCGCGCTTTCGAGCGCGGGCAGAATCCCTTCGCTGCGCGCCAGCTTCACCACCGCGTCCAGCGCCGCCGTATCATCCTGGGCCACGTATTCCGCGCGGCCCGAGTCGTGCAGCGCTGCGTGCTCCGGTCCAATCGAGGCATAGTCCAAACCCGCCGAGACTGAGTGGGTCAGCGCAATCTGACCATCGTCATCCTGCAACACGTACGAATACGTCCCTTGCAGCACCCCGGGCGCGCCACCCCGAAATCGCGCCGCATGTTCACCTAAGGCCGCGCCGCGTCCGCCCGCCTCCACGCCGATCAGCCGCACCCCGCGCTCGGGAATAAACTCGTAAAACGCGCCAATCGCGTTCGAACCGCCCCCCACGCACGCCACCACCGCATCAGGAAGCTTCCCCTCTTTTTTGAGGATTTGCGCCTTGATCTCGCGGCTGATGCAGCGATGAAAATCCCGCACCATGGTGGGATACGGGTGCGCCCCCAGCGCGCTGCCCAAGAGATAATACGTCGTGCGCACGTTCGTCACCCAGTCGCGCATCGCCTCGCTGATGGCGTCCTTCAGCGTCTTCGAGCCGGATGAAACCCCACGCACCTCGGCGCCCAGCAGCCGCATGCGCTTCACGTTCAGATCCTGCCGCTCCATGTCCACGTCGCCCATGTAGACCACGCACTCCAGGCCAAGCAGCGCGCACACCGTCGCCGTCGCCACGCCGTGCTGGCCCGCGCCGGTCTCGGCGATCACGCGCTTTTTGCCCATGCGTCGGGCCAGCAATCCCTGGCCCAGAGCGTTATTGATCTTGTGCGCGCCGGTATGGAGCAGGTCTTCGCGCTTCAAATAAATCTTTCCCCCGCCCAGCGCTTCGGTCAGCCGCTTGGCGAAATAAAGCGGGGTCGGCCGGCCGGCGTAATCGGCGAGCAGCGCGTTGAGCTCGGCCTGGAACGCCGCATCTGCCTTGGCCGCTTCGTACTCGCGTTCCAATTCCACCAGCGCCGCCATCAGCGTCTCCGGCACGTATCGCCCGCCGTAAACGCCAAAGCGCCCGGCGCGCGATTCGGAGGGATTTGCCGGAAGAATGATGGATGCCATGAATGCTCCTGGGGTGCCCGGGAATTGAGGAACACCCCAGTTTACTAGAGCGACAGTTTAGGGAAACAGAACGCGAAGGCGGGTCCGGACGTCAACGCGGAAGAGGACCTCAACGCAGGCAAGGCGCCCGGAGACAACGTCGAGAATGATCATTCCTTCTTTCGGGTCGAGCTCCAGACAATGAGCATCTTTATAGGGGCGGTCCGACGGTTCAAAGTTTGTATAGAAGGTTGCACAAAAATCGTCTTCGCAGTCGCAACGGCGCACTATCTGCGTCTCAGGGATCTGGGTCGCCAATTCCGGCTCTTTTGAAGCCAGCAGTAGGCTCTCGAGCTCCTGTGCGAATTCGGGAAGGGCTTCTCGGAGGCGAATTGAGGCCATTGGAGCTCCCCTAAGTTGTCCTATTCTGAAATCTCTTCGGGCCATTGCCGGGCGCCATGCAACACGCGCAAAATCCGTACCGAATTTCCGGAAATTCGGTAGGCGGCGATATAGGGCGTGCGAGGAATCACCAACTCTCGCGTTCCCTCAATTCGACCTATTCGCCCGATCTCGGGAAATTGCGCCAGCTTCGCGACGGCGGCGCGGATGCGATTATCGATCATTTCGGCCGCGCGTGGACTTTCCACCTCGATGTAATCGAAGATTGCATTGCGATCGGCGATCGCGAGAACCGACCATTCCAGGAACACGGTCTAGTGATGTTCCTTCTTCCGGGCTGCGGCGCGGCGCCTGGCAAAATGCTCTTCCACTTGCCGATGGGGAACAGCGGGACGGGAGTCGGCTAAAGCCTCCTCAACTTTGCCGCGAAACCACGCATCGTGTTCCACGGAATTCTTCGCCAACGAAAACGGCAGCGCACCCTCATTGGCTGTGCGCGT
>JASHUH010000007.1 GCA_030040115.1 Acidobacteriaceae bacterium
GGTGACCAATGCCGACGGCGGTGGCGCCTAGCGCCAGCGCCTTGAATATGTCCGTGCCGCGGCGGAATCCACTGTCAATGAAGATCGGAACTCTGCCTCTTACTTCCTCCACAATCCCAGGCAGGACTTGAATGGTTGACATATCCGTTTCGGCTTCCCGTCCACCATGGTTAGAAACATGGACGAAATCGATCCCATGCCGAATGCAAAGAGCGGCATCTTCGCGCGCGAGAATTCCCTTGATGCCGAATTTTCCTTTCCAGTCTTGGCGCATCCTGTCCACATAGTCCCAATCAAGAGGAGAACCCGGCAGGTCTTTGCTCACGTTGAATCCCTTTTCCATGATGGCCGCGTAGCCTGCGGCGCCTTCCTGGTGACCGTTCATCGCCGTGTGACATTGCGCGCACCCCGAAGTGTCGATGTTCTGGAGTATCCACTTCTGGGTTTCCGTGTTGCGGCCGGTCGCTGCGTCGACGGTCAATACAATCGTCTTCACCCCCGCAGCCTCCAACCGCTTAAGAGCAATCCGGGTGTTGGAATACACGGGCGGGGCATAGATCTGCATCACCACCGGACGGCCGAGAGCAGCGGAGCAATCCTCCGGGGACTCCGAACATCTCCAGCTCAGCATCTGCATTGTATTCCGCGTCTTGCAGGCCCGGGAGACGGATAATTCGCCATCGGGCATCCAGTAGCCTCTCTGGCCTTCCGTCGGGCAGGTGAAGATCGGGGCGTCATATGTCTCCCCGAAGACCGTGAGCTTCGTGTTGGCATCGTCGGTGACGCCCGTAACCAAATCGCGGGGTTTGAGGAAAACATGCTGAAACCCCGCGCGATCCGCATGAAGCGTGCCTTCGCTGAAAGTACCCGTCACAAAAATGGCCCAATGTCCGGGAAACCTCGGCTCAACCCGGCGATGCATCGGTTCTTCGAAATCGAATACGTCGAGCGCCTGCGCCGGATCTGTAATCAGGTTGGCATAGGTCCGGCCCGGGTCGGGGAATTCCCACGGCAGCGGATAATGGACGTCAGCATTCGGAAGTTGCGCCGAAGCGCCTGCGGGCTTGGCCTGTCCTTGGGAGTGAGCTATTTCCTCTCCGAGAAAGGCGGCAATCCCGCCGAGTGAGGCGATTGCAGGACTGGCAGCCAGAAACTGAAGGAATTTACGACGCGTGCGGCGCAATTCTGCTTTGCGAATATGGTGCTCTTGCTGTGTCATCTGTTGCGAGCCTTCTCTTCGCCCGGATTTCCATTATGGTTCGCAGGACGTCGCAATTGTACACGCCGGCGCTGCGGTCGATGGCGTGTAACTATTCTTTGCGAAGGATTGTCATGCATCTCTGGACGTTTACGGGCATTTCGTTACGATCGGAATTTGCTCCCTAAATTGGGCGCGGCCCCGGCCAGCCCGTGTTCTGACGACATGCAGGTTCTGACGCGCCAGCGCCGCGGCATCCAGTCCTCCGCGTCTGTCAGTTGTTGGTGTTCAACCCGGCTTGACACACCTCGGCAATACGTAAGGCGATGAAATCCAGTTCCTGCGAGCTCGAGGTAAATGGCGGAGCGACGATCAGGTTGTTGCCCGTTACTTTCAGGTGCAGGCCGCGCTTGACCAACTTCTTTTGCACAGCGTAGCCGTCGCCGCCGATCACGGCTGGATCGATCTCCACGGCGGCGAGCATTCCGTATCCTCGCACATCCACAACTCCAGGAGCGCCGCTCAATTGGAACAGGCTCTTTAGAAACGGTTCGGAAAGCTGCGCCGCCCGAGCGAACAGGCCTTCAGCCTCGTAGATCTCCTGAGCGGCAATGCATGCGGCGCAAGCTACAGGATGCGCAGATCCGGTGTAGCCATGAAACATCTCGGTGCGCAAAGTTGGAGCAGACTCAGCAATCGTCCGGTAGATTTCGGGCTTAACAGCCACCGCCCCCATGGGGACGATCCCATTCGTAATCGCCTTGGCCATGGTCATTAAGTCGGGGGTCACCCCAAAGGCTTGTGCGGCAAACGCCGCTCCCGTCCTTCCAAACCCGCATATGACCTCATCAAATATCAGGAGCACGCCAAATTCGTCGCAGATCTCCCGAAGCCTTTCCAAGTAACCCACCGGTGGCGCCAGAACACCACATGATCCGGCAATCGGCTCCACAATGCATGCAGCGATGTTTTCGGTCCCATGCAGCTGGATGAGGCGCCGGAGGTCGTCAGCCAATTCCGCCCCATGCCGGCCTTGTCCGGGCTGATAGCGGTTGGCCTCCAACCACGTATGCCGCATGTGCACCACCGGCAGCAGCGGCGCGCCGAACTCGCGGCGGTTACTTGCAATACCGGACAGTGCGACGCCGGATAGATTGGAGCCGTGATAGGCTCTTTCGCGCGACACAAACATGGTGCGCGAGGCTTCCTTCCGGCAGCGGTGATATTGCTGAGCGATTTTCACCGCTGTGTCGACCGCTTCCGAACCCGAATTGACAAAGAAGATTTGGCGCAGCTCGCGGGGAAGCAGCCGGCTTACGGCGAGGATTGCGCCCCATGAAGCTGGATGGCTGCGCAGGAAGCTGGAGGTGTAATCGAGACGAAGTATCTGGTCGCGAACCGCCTCGGCAATCTCCCGACGCCCGTGCCCGGCAGGTGTGGTGAAAAGCCCGGAGCTGCCGTCAAGGACTTTGTCTCCTTCAGGGGTGAAGTAGTAGTTCCCTTCGGCGCGATCGAAGACGATGGGATCCTGCTTGAAGGCGCGGTTGGGTGTGAAGGGTAGCCACTGCGATTCGAGGCCAGCCATCGCATCTATTACATTGGAACTCTTGTTCATGCTCCCACTCTCCACGGGTCCTGGCTGGACCACTCAGACAAAAACGAGGGACAAGGCGCTCAGGCTGCAACTGTTGAACCTTGGGCTGCAATGCCGGATGGGACGGGAATTGGCAGGTAGGCGGAGCGCCCCGGGGATCTAGTTGCTCGCCTGACTTTCAGGCATTATCGAAATTTAGCAAAGATACAGATGGACGTCAATGCCTGAGATGGAGCCGGCGGTCCATGAAGTTGAGCCGCCGTCATTGCACAAAAAGCTTACAGCAGACGAGCCGATTTTCGAGCGAACCAGGCGCACCTGTTGCGTTGGCTGATCCGCCCAGTGCGCGCCTGCTGTGGAGCGGCGGATATTCAATTCGGGCTGCGATGGCGGACAGGGCATCTGAAGGCGCAGTCCCGCAGCCAAAGGTCTGGGTGGCGCCGCTGGGGAGGCGCGTGTCGACGGAAAAGAGCCGAATAAAATTTCTTGACAGTCCTGTGAACTAACCTTACATTACGTCTACAAGTATTTTGGGTCCGTGTCGATCCGGGTTCGGCAGGTCCCCGACCCATTTTCGAGGATTGTTCCTCCACATCGGAAGCCCTAAACAGGTGCGGCGTGCTCCGCCAACGGTTCTGGTGGGACCAGTAGCGGACCATCTCCGTTGCGCATACAGAAGGGAATATCGGCCATCCTTTTGCCGCGTTCGAGGACATCGCTTCGGTCATGGCAGATGCGCCGGAGGAGCGGATGCTGCCGCAGCGCGCCAGCGTGTCACCGGGGAGATTGCATTGAACGCTCAGCAGTCAGTCGATCGGGAAGCTCCCAATCTGCGCCGAGTCCTGGGAGAGCGCGATCTCGTTCTGCTGTTCATTGTGGCTGTCGCCAACCTGAATGTTGTGCCAGTGGTGGCCGCCAGCGGCCCTTTGACGGTCTGGTTGTGGATAGCCGGTCTGGTGCTGTTCTTCTGGCCGCAGGGAATCGCGGTGGTCGAGCTTTCGCATCGCTATCCCGGAGAAGGTGGGATCTATCTTTGGAGCAAAGAAATCTTTGGTGATTTCCACGGGTTCCTGTCGGGCTGGTGCTACTGGACCAACAACGTCTTTTACGTCCCCACATTGCTCCTCTACATCGTAGGGATTTCTGTCTACATCGGTGGCGCCCGGTTTGCGGTCCTGGGCGAAAATCGAGCGTTCGTCTTCGCTCTCGCTCTGCTTCTGCTTTGGATCATCGTATGGGTCAACATTCGCGGGCTGGGCGTGGGCAAATGGGTGAACAACATCGGCGGAATCGGCACCATCATCACCGCGGCAGTGCTGGTAGGCTTGGCGGCCGCGCACTGGCGTCTGTTCGGGTGGCGCCTGCACGCGGGAGAATTTCGCGTTGCGGGAGCCGACTGGCACTTAGTGTCTTCCTTCGGGGTGATCTGTTTTGGTATGGTCGGACTCGAGCTTGCGTCCGTGATGGGCGACGAAATCCGTGACCCGCATCGCACCGTTCCGCGCGCAGTCGCGTGGGGCGGAATCGCTTCCGGCATTCTTTATGTGGTCGCGACCCTTGCCGTTCTCTTAGCCCTGCCGCAACAGGACATCAGCGTTGTCCAAGGCATTTTGCAAGCGGTGACGCGCATGGCCTCGGGAGTGGGGGTGGGGTGGTTAGTACCGCCGGTGGCGCTGCTGCTGACGGTCGCGATTGCCGGAACGGCGTCGGCATGGCTTTCGGGCTCGGCGCGGATACCCTTCGTCGCCGGTTTGGATCGATATCTGCCTCCCGCGCTTGGCCGCATTCATTCGCGCTACCATACGCCGTACATCGCGCTGATGGTTCATGCGATTCTTTCTTGCGTGTTCGTGGCCATGAGCTTCGTGGGCGCTACAGTGGAGCAAGCTTACGAAATCATGCTATTGCTGGCCGTTGTGCTTCAGCTGGTTCCCTTTCTCTACTTATATGGCGCGTTGATCCGCATCGCGATGCGCAAAGACCTGGGCGACGCCTTCTATGGGCGCAAGACTCTTTGGCTTGCCGGAATGTCCGGTTTTGCGACGACCGCAATCGGAATGGTAGTCGCTTTCGTTCCGCCTGCCGGCCGCCAGGAAGCCACTTGGCTCTTTGAGACAAAAATGGTGGTTGGCTGCGCCTTTTTCCTAGGTTTGGCGGCGTTTTTCTTTTTCGTTTATTCGCGGCGCAAACATCGGGAAGCCGTCGACGCCGTTGCCATCGAATCTCGTGCGCGAGGAGAATCGGTGTGAAACGATATCGAATGCATGTCAACGGAGAACCGGTCGACAGTTGCAGCGGGCGAGCCTTTCCCGTCTACGACCCGTCCACCGAAGAGGTGATTGCCGAGGTTCCGCAAGCCGACGCTGCGGATGTCGATCGAGCCGTAGCTGCCGCGCGCACGGCGTTTGACTGCGGACCGTGGCGGCAAACCACTGCGCAGGAGCGCGGCCGCATTCTGCTGCGGCTCGCCGAACGAGTGCGCCAGGAATCGGCCAACCTCGCCGAGATAGAATCTCGCAACTCCGGAAAGCCCATCGTCGAGGCAGAGTTCGATATGGCCGACGTGGCCACCTGTTTTGAATACTACGGCGGGCTGGCGACTAAAGTCCTTGGCCATGTGAATCCCGTTCCGGATAACGCGCTCAGTCTTTCCATACGCGAACCAATGGGGGTCGCCGGCCAAATCATCCCTTGGAATTACCCGCTCTTGATGGCGGCGTGGAAACTTGCTCCGGCCATCGCCGCCGGATGCACCTGCGTTCTAAAACCTGCCGAGCAGACCCCGCTCACGGCGCTGGAATTCGCGAACTGGCTGGCGGATGTAGGATTGCCGCCGGGCGTGGTCAATGTCATTACCGGTTTCGGTGAGGAGACCGGCGCGCCGCTCGTTCGACATGCCGATGTGGATAAGGTTGCGTTTACGGGCAGCGCTTCTGTGGGCAAACAAATCGTAAAGATGGCTGCCGATACGGTGAAGCGCGTGACGTTAGAACTGGGCGGAAAATCCCCGAATATCTTTTTCGCAGGCGCGGATTTTGAAGCAGCCATTGACGGCGCTCTGTTCGGGGTGTTCATCAATCAAGGGGAGGTCTGCTCCGCCGGCAGCCGCATTTTGGTCGAACGGCCCATCTACTCCAAGTTCGTCGAAGCCATGACGGAAAAGGCAAAGCACATCAGGCTCGGTCCTCCCCTGGAGCGTGAAACCAAGATGGGGCCACTGGTCAGCCAAGAGCAATATGACCGCGTGAACTCATATGTTGAACTCGGGAAGAAGGAAGCGAAGTTGGTTGCAGGCGGGAAGCGGCCCGGCTCCCTGAAGCGCGGTTTCTACATGGAACCTACCGTTTTCTGCGATGTGCCCAATTCGGCGCGCATTGCCCAAGAGGAGATCTTCGGTCCGGTCGCCGCGGTCATTCCCTTTTCCGATGAAGCCGAGGCCATTCGCATCGCGAATGAGACGCGCTACGGTCTGGCTGCGGCCGTCTGGTCGCGCGATATATTCCGGGCGTTTCGGGTAGTCAAAGCCTTGCGGGCCGGCGTCGTTTGGGTGAATCATATGCAGCCTACCTACGTCGAAGCTCCTTGGGGAGGTTATAAGCAGTCCGGCTTTGGCCGCGAACTGGGTCCCTGGGGTATCGAAGAGTATCTCGAAACCAAACAGGTTCACATCAACCTGAACGAACAACCGATTGGGTGGTACTGAAAGCGTCATCGATTCGAGGACGCAAAGGCATTTCGGGCTTAAAGACTTCATCGAAATTCAACGGCGGTTCGCGGTGTGCTTGACGCGAGTACGTTTGAGGTGATCCTGATCATCGTACGACGGAGGTTGCAATGAGTGATTCGCTTGACGACAAGGAGCTGGGAATGCGGTGTCCGATCAGCCGGCGGGATTTCCTGAACGGTGTAGCGGTTACCGTCGGCGCCGGACTGGTGGGGGCAACGCCGTCGCCCGCATCGCTTCTGGCCGATCACGAAGGACTCACCGTTCCGGGAACGCCGCCGCTCGGCAAGGGCGCGGACGATTCGGCCCAGGAAGCTCTTCTGGCGCAAGGCATCACTCCGAAGGATCCGCGCTACTATCCTCCGCTTCTGACCCAAATGCGGGGCAATCATCCGGGCTCGTTCGAGGTCGCCCATGCGGACAAGGATGGCTCCTTCTGGAATGGAGCACCTCGGGCGGAGGATACCCATGAAAGCTACGACCTGGTGGTGGTGGGCGGGGGCATCAGTGGTCTCGCTGCGGCGCATTTCTTCCGCGCCCGCACTGGACCGAACGCCCGCATTCTGATTCTGGACAATCACGATGACTTCGGCGGGCACGCGAAGCGCAATGAGTTTCACATCGACGGCCGGATGCTGCTCATGAATGGGGGGACGATGTCCATCGAATCCCCCTTTGATTACAGCCCGGAAGCAGCGGGACTGTTCGCGGAGCTGGGGATCGATCCGCCCGCCCTGGAGGCCAAGTGCGCTAAACCGGCCGTCTACCGTGCGATGGGATTGAAGTCGGCGGTCTTCTTCAACAAGGAGACATTTGGCGTGGACCGCCTGGTCGTGGGCTCACCCGGACGCGGATATGGACGCCGGCAACCGGTCAGCCCTCAGGAATGGGAAGACTTCATGAAGAAGACGCCGCTCTCGCCCGAGGCGCAGCGCGACATTGTCAGACTACAGACCGCAACGATCGATTACATGACGGGCCTGACGGAACTCGAGAAGAAACAACGCCTTTGTAAGATGAGTTACAAAGACTTCCTGCTGAAGGTGGTCAAGGTTCATCCGGATGTGATCACGTTCTATCAGACCAGCACGTGGGGGTTATATGGCGT
>JASHUH010000632.1 GCA_030040115.1 Acidobacteriaceae bacterium
GAAATCCAAATCGACGGCGAGCTTTTTGGGGTTAGTATAGCCCTCATCGAGGGCCATGCGCAGATACTGAATGGCGCATTCGGTTTGCCCGGCGCGCAGGCAGCCGCGGGCCATGAAATAGTTCATGGCGCCCCTTTGCTGGACCGTGGTGGGGTTCTCCACCTTGGGACTGCCGTTGTCTTCGAAGATGCGGGAGTCGAGCGCCAAGGCCTTCTTATACGCATCCCAGCCCCGATCATATTTGTGCTGCACCAGCAGATTGGTGCCCAGGTTCTTGAGAACGAAGGCAGATTTGGGGTTGATCTTGAGCGCCTTGCGATACATGTGCTCCGCCGCCTTGTAGTCCTTCTGCGAGTCGTAGACCGTCCCCAGGTTGTTGAGCACCATGGCGTTGCGCCGATCGAGCTTGAGGGATTCCCGGTAGCAGCGTGTAGCGTCTTTGAGATTGAACATCATCTGGTAGGCGATGCCCATTTTGTTCCAGATCTCGGCGGAGGGGTGCGGATCCTTGGCGTAAGCGGTAATCGCCGCCTGATAACGCTGCCGGGCTTCAAGAGAATCGCCCATTTGCTCGGGCGTGGCTTGCGGAGCGGGGACGACCGCGCTGGCGCCGGGAGGGAGCATGGCAGCCGGCGCGGTCTGCGCCGGGGTGAGCGCCGGATTTTGGATGGAATTCTGGACGGTGGGCGGGTTACCGATGCGGGGTTTTGGAGTTTGAGCGAATGCCGACAGAGCCACGAAGACGATGGCTGTGGAAATCGAAGGAAAGATGGGAAGCTTGTGCATGTCTCTACCCCACGGACGAAGCGAAGGGTGATCGACCCGTGTCTACCCCCGCATTAAAGCACCAATTGGGTAGGTCTGGCGAGATAATCTTGGGAATTTTCATCGGCAAGAAAAATTATGCGATTTTTATATGGCTAAGGCGCGGGAGGGAAGGCGCGGGTGCGGCGGGGCGATACACTTTTCCCAACGCGGGAGGTCGCATGATGGCAAAACCGGCATGGGTAAACGTGCAACCGGATGTGGCGGCGCGATTTGCAGCGACGCGGCGGCGTACGCTGGCGCTTTGCGAGCCTTTGACGGCGGAAGACATGATGGTGCAGTCGTGCCCTGAAGCCTCTCCGGCGAAGTGGCACCTGGCGCATACGGCCTGGTTTTTCGAGTCGTTCGTACTGCGGGAGTTCCTGCCCGGGTACCGGCTCTTCAATGCCGATTTTCCATGGCTCTTCAACAGCTATTACGAGAGCTTTTCGGCGTTTCCTGAAAAGCGGTTGCGAGCGTCGTTCTCACGTCCCGCACGGGAGGAAGTGCTGCGCTACCGGGAGCATGTGGACGAAGGCGTGGAGCGGCTGCTCGAGGGCGATCCCGATGCGGAGGCGATGAAACGGATCGAGCTGGGAGTGAACCACGAAGAACAACACCAGGAGCTGCTGCTGACGGACATTCTGCACGCGTTTTTCACCAATCCGCTGCGGCCGGTGTACAGGGAACAAGGGAACGAGGGGATGAGGGAACGAGAGAACAAGGGAACCAGGGAACACGAAAAGGACGCTGCATGGGCCGGGCCGGTGGTGAGTTTTCAGGAGTACGAGGGCGGGCTGCGCGAGATCGGGCATGCCGGCGAGGGCTTTTGTTTTGACAATGAGCTGCCGCGGCATCGGGTGTGGCTAGAGCCGTTCGCCTTGGCCGACCGGCTGGTGACGTGCGGTGAGTACGCGGAGTTCATGGCCGACGGCGGGTATCGGCGGCCGGAGCTGTGGCTTTCGGCGGGGTGCGCAGCGGTGGAGAGCAACGGCTGGCGCGCGCCGCTCTATTGGACGGAGGCGGGCGGCGACTGGAGTATTTTTACGCTCCGGGGGGCGTTGCCGCTCAAGGAGCTCGAAGAGACGCCCGTAAGCCAGGTGAGTTTTTATGAAGCCGACGCCTACGCGCGCTGGGCGGGCCGGCGGCTGCCCACGGAATTCGAATGGGAGGCCGCAGCCGAGGGGCAGCCAGTGGAAGGAAATCTGCTCGATTCGGGGTGGCTGCGGCCCGTTTCCACCGTCCTGCTGCCCAACCAACGCCCCACGCAATGGGGGGATTGCTGGGAGTGGACGGCGAGCGCGTATTTGGGTTATCCCGGGTTCAGACCGCTCACGGGCTCGCTGGGCGAGTATAACGGCAAGTTTATGAGCGGACAGATGGTGCTGCGCGGCGGCTCGTGCGTCACGCCGAACGCGCACATCCGCGCGAGCTACCGGAATTTTTTCGCGCCGGAGACGCGCTGGCAGTTTTCCGGAATCCGGCTGGCAAGGTGATCCGCGCAGGGAGTGGGTAGGTTCGACTTTGCGTTGCCTCGGGGGCTAAAGCCCCTACCCTTCAAACTGACGCAGCGAGCGATGGCGCTTGCGGAGCGGCAGTGAAAAGAAAAGAGAAAAAGAGAAAAGAAAAAATCGCGGCCCCGGTCCCTGCATCCAACTGAGAACATGCGCCTAACCGCTGCTTCCCCAGCCCTGGCCGAACCCATCGACGAACGAGTGGCTTCTGTGGTCCACGAGGGCCTTACCGCGGTCCCTAAGAGACTGCCGCCCTGGCTGTTTTACGATGCGGAGGGTTCGCGGCTTTTCGAAGCCATTACCGCGCTGCCCGAGTACTATCTGACCCGCACCGAACGCGGCATTCTGGCGGCCCATGGGCCGGCGATGATGGCGCAGGCGGCCGCGGGGGGGGCGCGGCTGCGCATCGCCGAGCTAGGCGCGGGCTCGGCGGAGAAAACGCGGCTGCTGCTGAGAGCCGCGGTGGAACGCCAGGGCGAGGTGATGTATGCGCCCATCGACGTTTCGGCGAGCGCGCTGGATGCGGCGCGGCGGCGCATCGAGCGCGAGATACCGGGCGTGCATGTGACCCCGTTGGTGATGGATTACACGCACAGCAACGGGCGGGGGTTGGAACTTGCGCCGGGGCCGGATGGCGAACGGATGCTGGTGCTGTATATCGGGTCGAGCATCGGCAACTTTGAGCCGAATGAATCGAGGCGGCTCTTGCGGCGGCTGCGAGTCGGGATGAAACCTGGCGACAGTCTGCTGCTGGGCGTGGACCTGGTGAAGGACGGCGCGCTCCTTCTGGCCGCGTACAACGACGCCACCGGGGTGACCGAGGCGTTCAACAAAAATCTGCTGGCGCGGCTCAATCGCGAGCTGGGTTGCGCGTTCGATCCAAATGCGTTTGCACATCGCGCGGTGTGGAACGAAGCCGAAGCGCGCATCGAGATTTACCTGGAAAGCCGGGTGGCGCAGCGGGTGCGGCTGGCGGCGCTCGATCTAGACGTCGAGTTCGCGGAGGGCGAGACCATCCACACCGAGAACAGCTACAAGTACCGGCCGGGACAGGCGGAAACGATGTTGGCGGAGGCGGGGTTCAGGCCAGCGGGGGCGTGGAGCGATGCGCGGGGATGGTTCTCGGTGCACCTGGCCGAGGCCGAGTGATGAGCAGCCTGTGGCAAAAGCCGGAACTTGGTGAAAAGCATCCCTCAGGGGTTAAAAGCCGCATTTGATTACGCGACGTTTACGGCACGACTCAAGTCGTGCCCTTTCAAGACAGGATTTTTGCCACAGGCTGTTTTGGGCCTATACCTGGTTGCATCCATGATTCAGCGCAATTGCGAATCGTTTCTCGGGGGTATTGATTCCTACAGAACAAATGTCCTCTTGCGGTAGAGAAAAGCAACCGGCAATTTATGCAACCGGTTCTAACTACCACTGCACGCCGGGATAGAGGCTGGGCAGCCGGTAGACGTGGAACTGGTAGGACAGGGGGTGGTCACCTGCCACACCACCTGGCGTGCCTTGCGGGTTGAGCTCCTGCACAATCGCGCCTTGGCTCCGCATATCTTCGCGGCGCATCAAGGAAAAACGAGGGCGGCAGAGACAACTTTGTTTTTGGGTTTTGCATCTATTTTTACGCTTCGTACACCCCAAGGGGCGCCGCGCGTACGGCGTTCCGGGCTCCATGGGCCCGGGACCCGGCTATATTTCAGCTTCCTCGGCAGGAGTTAAATCTATGGAAACGACCGTTCAGCAGCCCGTAACGGAGCAAAACGGGCAGGACTATCTAGCCACCGGCAACGGGGGCTCCGGGCCGCCGGCCGGCGAATGCCTGGCGGTGATCCTGGAGGCGCTGGAAACGATGAAGAACGGCGACTTCAGGGCTCGGCTGCCGGTTGCCTGGACGGGGCTGCCCGGCAAGATCGCCGATGGGTTCAACGAAATTGTGGCGGCCAATGAGCAGATGGCGAGCGAGTTGAGGCGGGTGGGCCAGGCGGTGGGGAAGGAAGGCAAGACGCGCGAACGGATTCGCGTGAAGCAGCGGCGCGGCGCATGGGATGAGATGGAAGTGTCGGTGAACACCCTGGTGGAGGATCTGTTGCGGCCGACCAACGAGGTGACGCGGGCGATCGCGGCCGTAGCGCAGGGCAACCTGACGCAAACCGTGCGTCTGGATGTGGACGGGCGGCCATTGGAAGGCGAGTTTTTGCGCGCGGCGAACATCGTGAACACGATGATTCAGCAATTGGGCGTGTTCACCGCCGAGGTGACGCGCGTGGCCCGCGAGGTGGGCACGGACGGCAAGCTGGGCGGCCAGGCGGTGGTCCCCGGCGCGGCGGGAACCTGGAAGGACCTGACCGATTCGGTCAACTCCATGGCTTCGAACCTGACCGGACAGGTGCGCAACATTGCCGAAGTGGCCACCGCCGTGGCTAGCGGCGATCTTTCGCGCAAAATCACCGTGGACGTGCGCGGCGAAATTCTGCAGTTGAAGGAAGCCATCAACTCGATGGTGGATCAACTGCGTTCTTTCGCTTCGGAAGTGACGCGCGTGGCTCGCGAAGTGGGCACCGACGGCAAGCTGGGCGGCCAGGCGGTGGTGCCGGGCGTGGCGGGAACCTGGAAAGACCTGACCGACAGCGTCAACGCCATGGCCGGGAATCTTACCGCGCAGGTGCGCAACATCGCCGAGGTGACGACCGCCGTGGCGCGCGGGGACTTGAGCCGCAAAATCACGGTGGACGTGAAGGGCGAAATTCTGGAGTTGAAGGACACCATCAACACCATGGTGGACCAGCTCAACGCGTTCGCGGGCGAAGTGACGCGGGTGGCCCGCGAGGTGGGCACGGAAGGCAAACTGGGCGGGCAGGCAAGCGTGCCAGGCGTGGCGGGAACCTGGAAAGACCTTACGGACAATGTGAACTTCATGGCCGGTAACCTGACCGGGCAGGTGCGCAACATCGCCGAAGTGGCGACAGCGATTGCGAACGGCGACCTGAGCCGCAAGATTACGGTGGATGTGCGCGGCGAGATTCTGCAGCTCAAGGAAACGCTGAACACGATGGTGGATCAGTTGAACCGGTTCGCCGGGGAAGTGACGCGGGTGGCCCGCGAGGTGGGCACCGAAGGCCGGTTGGGCGGGCAGGCCAACGTGCCGGGCGTGGCGGGAACGTGGAAGGACCTGACCGATTCAGTGAATTCGATGGCCGGCAATCTGACGGCCCAGGTAAGAAATATCGCCGAAGTGACCACAGCGGTGGCGCGCGGCGATCTTTCGCGCAAGATTACGGTGGACGTGAAGGGCGAAATCCTGGAGCTGAAGAACACGATCAACACCATGGTGGA
>JASHUH010000633.1 GCA_030040115.1 Acidobacteriaceae bacterium
TTCTGATGGAGCAGAAAGAGTAAGCCCTGGTTCCTTTCAGGCATATTCCTGCTTTGTGCTCCGGGATGGTTTTGCGCACCCAGCACAGTTTTTTGATGGCGGACAAAAGGTTCGCGTCCGGTGGAGCCTTTTGCTCAATTTCCAAAGCTGCCGCTTACTCCACCGTCAAATCCGCCGTCAATGGCGTGTTCTCGCTCGAATCGCCCACGCGGATCACAAATCTGCCCGGATCAATCGTCCATTTGTGCGCCGGCTCGCTCCAATAGCTGAAGGCCCGCGCATCGAGGTCGAGGGTAACGTGCTTCGTCTCGCCGGGCGCGAGGCGCACTTTCTGGAAGCCCTTCAGTTCCCGCTCCGGCCGGTCGACCTTTGCCGATGGATCCGAGACGTAAAGCTGCGCCACTTCCGCTCCCTCCAAATTCCCGGTGTTCGTCACATCGAAGCTCACCGGAACCGTCGATCCGGCCTGCGCCGTTGCCGGCACATTCAAATGTGAAAACCCGAAGGCCGTATAGCTCAGCCCGAAACCGAAAGGAAACAGCGGGTGCTTGCCAGTTGTCGTCCAATAGCGATAGCCGACCATCAGCTTATCGCCGTACTCGATCTGGGCAATCTGGTAATCGAGCGGCTGGCCGTCCGCGCCGATTGTGTGCAGCGTCTTGTCCGGGCCTTTGGAGTAATACCATGGGGCCGAAGCGCTATCGGTCCAGCTCCGATCAAAAGTTACCGGCAGCTTGCCCTCGGGATCATGCTTACCGAAGAGAATTTCAGCCAACGCCGTGCCGCCCTCCTGGCCGGGATACCAGGTGTGCAGCAGCACCGGAACGTTATCGAGCCAGCGCTCCACATTCATCCCTCCGCCGCCGGTGAGGGTCACAATGGTGTGCGGATTGGCCGCCGCCATCGTCTCGACGAGCGCATCCTGCCCCCACGGCAGTGTGAAGGTGCGGTCGTGGCCCTCGCCTTCGCTGGCTGCGTCAAAGCCGACCGCGACCACCACGACGTCAGCCAGCGAAGCGAATTTCTTGGCGTCGGCGGAAACCAGGTCCGGCTCATACGCCATGCCGATTCCAAAGCGCGTGCCCGAAGAGTAGGGTAAATAATCGGCCACGACGGTCACCGTTTGCCCCGCGCTCAGATTGAGCGTCGCGGACTGCGGCACCTGGCCCTCGGCGCGCTCCTGGTCGAGCACCGGCTTGCCATCGACCGTCACATGGAAAGCATCCTCGCCGCTGGCTGCGGCCAGCACCAGATACTTGCCGGCTTGCTTCGCCGTGAATTTGCCCGTATAGCGGATGCTGCGCGGGGTTGCGTCCGGGGCAAGCCATTGACCCATTTGCCAGTTAGCCACGTTCTCTTGCATAGCCGTCTGCGGCGAACCGGTGAAGTCGTGGCTGGGAAAAATCTCCGTCTTCATCCCGCCTGCCCAGTGGGTGTTCCGGAAGACGTCGTTCATTTCCGGCAGTCCGCGCGCGTACAGCACGTGCGCATCATGACCGAGCAGATTGCCAATCCCCACCACCATGCTTACCGGATCGAAAGCCGCCGCCTCCGACGAACCGCCGCCACCCGGAACCGCGGGCCACGCATCCGGTCCGATGATCGCAATCGTTTTTACTTTTGCTGGATCGAGCGGCAGCAGGTGACCTTCGTTCTTCAGCAGCGTGATGCTTTCGAGCGCGCCCTGCAACGCCACCGCGCGATCGGCCACCGAATACGTCGAATCGGCGGGATCGAACTGGGGCCGATCGGTAAATCCGTAACGCAATTCGACCCGGAACAGCCGCATCAGCTTGTCGTCGATGGTTGACTCTTTCACCTCCCCGTTTTTCACCGCAGAAATCAAATTTTTCGCATTCATGAACTTGGGGCTGGGCATCTCCAGGTCCAGGCCGTTGTTCGCCGCGGCCACGCCGTCATAGGTCGCATCCCAGTCCGACATCAGAACGCCCTTGAAACCCCAATCGCCCTTGAGCACTTTGAGATTAAGAAACGCATTTTGCGTAGCGTGAACGCCGTTCACTAGATTGTAGGAGTTCATCACCGCGTCCACGTGGGCCTTGGTTACCGCGGCTTCAAATCCCGGCAGATAAATTTCGCGCATGGTGCGTTCACTCACGTTGGCGCTCGCATTGTGCCGGTTGTACTCCTCATTATTCAGCGCGTAGTGCTTCACCGTGGCGATGACGCCCTCCGACTGCACGCCCTGGATAAAGGGAACCACCATCGTTGCGTTCAGGCAGGGATCTTCGGAGAGATATTCAAAATTGCGTCCTCCAATCGGCGAGCGTGCAATGTTCACGCCCGGCCCAAGGAGGAAATTCACGCCGCGCGCCCGTGCGTCTTTGCCCAGGCTCTCGCCCAAGGTGCGCGCAAACTCCGGGTCCCATGTGGCGGCGAGCGCTACGCCGCCCGCGTACGCGGTGGTCGGTCCCCAGGTGCGCACGCCCACGGATGCGTCGGACATCTTGAAGCTCGGCAGCGCGATCGATGGCATCGAATGCGTGAACATGCTATCGACGCCGCCCAGCAGCTCGATTTTTTGCTGGAGCGTGAGCTGGGCAACCATGGCCTGGGCCTTGGCTTCGATGGCCGGGGAATCGGGCGCCGGAGCCTGCGCCGCAGCCGTCCCGGCCAGCGGTAGTGCGCAACCGATCAAAAGGCCCGGGAGAAGGACGCGCAGCGGATCAAAAAATAGCGCAAAAAACGTTTCAGGAACAGATTGCGAATGGTTTTTCATGATGCAAGAAGGCTACCGCATTTTTCCTAGCGATGCATAGTAATCGGACGGTTTCAGTCCGGATTCAGAGAGGCCGCTGATCCAGGAAATGCTTCAACTCGTCGACGACCCGCGCAATGAGGCCCTTCCAGTCGCCGGCAGCGCTCTGGCGCAGGAGCCGCGCCGTGGGGTACCAGGGGGTGGTCTCGGTTTCCTGCATCCAGCGCCAGTCGGCCAGGTGCGGCAGCAAAATCCATACCGGCTTGCCCATTGCCCCGGCCAGATGCGCAATCGAAGTGTCGGTTGTAATCATCAGGTCCAACGTGGCAACCAGCGCCGCCGTCTCCGCTAAGTCGCGGTCACGGCTCGAGCCATCCAGCACGCACACATCGCCGGGTAGGCCCGCCAATTGCTCCGCCGCCTCGCCCTTCTGCAGCGCGATCCAGGTGGCGTCTATCGCGTGGATCAGCGGCAGCAGCGTAACCAGCCGCGTGGAACGCAAATGATCCGCTTTGTACCGCGGATTGCCTGCCCAGGCCAGACCCACACGCGGTTCCGGTCGCGCCGAGGGAAACTGCAACCACTTTTCGGCGATTGCCGCCCGATCGGCGGACAGGTACGCACCTGGCCAAGGGGCGGTGTCCACCATCGTTCCAAAAACTGCCGGCAGGCTCATTAGCGGACATTCCAAATCGAAATCTGCCTTGTCGAACCCGTGCTCCGGCGGATTGCTGCAATGCGCGCCCAAGGTTCGTGTGTCCGCATGCCCCGCGCGCACCACCGGCATGGAGCGCATCAGCCGCTCCACCGGCGCCTGCACTTGGAGAATCGGTGCGCCGCCTCGCGCTGCAACCATAGCGGCATAACGGCAAAACTGAATCGTGTCGCCCAAGCCCTGCTCGGCGTGCAGGAGCACGCGCTGGCCATCAAGCGCTTCGCCGCGCCAGCGTGTCTGCGCAAATTGCCGAGGCGCGCGATGCACTTCGCGGAACCGCCAACGCGCCTCGTAATGCGACCAGCCGCGTTCCCAATCTCCCAGCCGCAGTTCAGTCAGCGCCAGGTTGTAGAGT
>JASHUH010000634.1 GCA_030040115.1 Acidobacteriaceae bacterium
CGACACCGGAACGGCTACCCCGGGAATCAGCGTGGCGCGCGGGCTGCGGAGAAAGAAAAACACCACCAGCACTACCAGGCAGACAGAGCCGGCCAGCGTCTCCTCCACGTCCCTCACTGAGGCGCGGATGGTCGTGGTGCGGTCAAGAACGATTGCGGAATCGATGCCCTGGGGCATAGTCGCCGCGACAAAAGGCAGCGCGGCGCGAATGCGGTCGACCGTGTCGATGATGTTCGCGCCCGGCTGCCGGAAGATGATGACGAAGATTCCCCGGTGACCGTCCATGAAGCCCGCGGTGCGGATGTTCTGCGTCGAGTCCACCACATCGGCCACGTCCGAGAGCCGGACTGCCTCGCCGTTGTGATAACCCACGATCAGCGGCCGGTACTGCGCGGCCTGGGAAATCTGGTCGTTGGTGAGTATGTCCTCGGTAGTCGTGGCGTTCGCCAACTGGCCCCTGGGCTCGTGCGAGTTCTCCAGACTCAGCACCGACTGCACATTTCCCAGCGTCAGTCCAAAGCTCTCCAGCTTGGTGGGATTCACCTCGACGCGCACCGAGGGCGTCGCGCCGCCGCCCACAAACACTTGCCCCACGCCGGGAATCTGCGACAGCCGTTGCTCCATCAGCGTCGAAGCCAGGTCGTACACCTTCGTGACGTCGTACTTGTCCGAAGTCAGGCCGATGATCATGATCGGCGCATCGGCCGGATTCACCTTGTGATAAAAGGGATTCTGGGGAAGATTCGCAGGCAGGTAGGTCCGCGCCGCGTTGATGGCCGCCTGCACATCCCGCGCCGCGCCATCGATATTGCGGCTGAGGTCGAACTGCAGGGTCACGTTGGTGCTGCCCAGCGAGCTCGACGACGTCATTTCCGTGATCCCGGCGATGTGGCTGAACTGGCGCTCCAGGGGCGTGGCCACCGAGGCCGCCATGATCTGCGCGCTGGCCCCGGGCAGGCTGGCGCTTACGCTGATGGTCGGAAAATCCACCTGCGGCAGCGGCGCCACTGGCAGCACCGAATATCCGATCGCTCCGGCAAGAGCCACGCCGACGGTCAGGAGCGTGGTGCCCACGGGCCGGTGGATAAACGGCGACGAAAGGCTCATACGAACGCCGTCTCTTCGGCTTGCGGAGGCAGCGCATCGCTCGCTCGGCCTAGCGCGCGCAGGCGCAGCCGATCCATCGCCAGGTAAACCACCGGCGTGGTGTACAAGGTGAGCAACTGGCTCAACAGCAACCCGCCCACGATTGTGATGCCCAGCGGTTGCCGCAGCTCCGATCCCGTTCCGGTTCCAAACGCCAGCGGCAACGCCCCGAAGATCGCCGACATGGTGGTCATCATGATCGGCCGGAAACGCAGCAGGCACGCCTCGAAAATGGCGTCACGGGTGTCTTTCCCTTCCAGCCGTTCCGCCTGCAGCGCGAAATCGATCATCATGATCGCGTTCTTCTTCACAATCCCGATCAGCAGAATGATGCCGATAATTGAAATCACGTTCAGGTCGATGTGGAACAGCATCAGCGCCATCATCGCTCCCACGCTCGCCGAGGGCAGCGTGGAAATAATGGTCAGCGGATGCACCAGGCTCTCGTAGAGAATCCCCAGCACAATGAATACCGAAAGCAGAGCGGTGAGAATCAGGATCGGCTCGGTCGAAAGCGACTGCTGGTAAGCCTGCGCGGTTCCGGCAAAAAACCCGCGCACCGTCAAGGGCATGCCCAGGCTCTGCTCCATCTGTGAAACTTCGCGCGTGGCGTCGCTGAGCGAAAATCCATTGGCCAGATTGAACGACACCGTCACCGAAGGGAACAACCCGGTGTGATTCACCTGCAGCGGCGTCGTGCTGGTGTGCGCCTGCAACACGTTGGTCAATGGCGACACCTCATTCAGACCCGCCTGCGGGCTCGAGGAACCGGAGGTCGAAGAACTCGCGGATGCGCCCGGGTTGAAATAAATGTTGTTCAGGTCCGTCGGGTCCTGCCAGTACTGCGGCGCCACTTCCATCACCACGTAGTACTGGTTGAGTTGCGTATAAATCACTGAAACTTCCGACTGCCCGAAAGCGCTGTAAAGCGCCGTGTCCATCGACTGCGCCGTCTGCCCCAGTTGCGCCGCCGCGGTCCGGTCGTAATGGAGCACGTAGTCCAGGCCGCTGTTCTGCTGGTCCGTGTTCACGTCCTGCAGCCCGGGAAGACGTTGCATGTGTTGCAGCAGAATCGGCCCCCAGTGCGCCAGGTCCGTGAAGCTATCCGACTGGGTCGTGTATTGGTAAAGCGCATTGCTCGAGCGGCCCCCAATGCGCAGGTCCTGCACCGGCTGCAAAAACGCTGCAGCCACCGGCAGCCGGTCGAGCTTGGGCCGCAGCCGATTAATGACGTTCATCGCGCCCGTCTGACGCACATCGCATTTCGGTCCTTCTTTGCAACTATGGCCGAGCGGCTTGAGCGCAATGTAGATGAAGCCGCCATTGCTGGCGCCGTTGCCGCCCGTATAAGCTTCCACGTGCGCCACAGCCGGGTCTCTCCGCATGACGTCAACCAGCGACAAGATCGAAAAACGCATGAAGGGAAACGATGCATCCTGCGGCCCTTGCACCCCGCCCGCCAGCGCTCCCGTATCCTGGCGCGGGAAAAATCCCTTGGGGATCTTCACGATCACGGCGAAATTCAGCGCAATGGTGAGCCCCAGCACGATCAGCATCAGCACCGGGTTGTCCAGCGCCCACACCAGCGATTGCTTATAGATCCACATCAGCCCGTTGAAGAAACGCTCGCTCGTCCGGTAAAAGATATTGTGCTTCGCGTCTTCGACTTGCGATTTCAGCAGGTGCGCGCACATGCATGGCGTGGTGGTCAGCGAAATCACCATCGAGATCAGGATGGCGACCGAGAGCGTTACCGCGAATTCGCGGAACAGCCGCCCCACAATGCCGCCCATCATTAGGATGGGAATAAACACCGCCACCAGCGACATGCTCATCGAGAAGACCGTAAAGCCGATCTCCTTGGCGCCCTTGAGCGCCGCGGCGAACGGCTCCATGCCCGCTTCAAGATGCCGCGTGATGTTCTCCATCACCACAATGGCGTCGTCCACCACAAAGCCCGTCGCAATGGTCAGCGCCATCAGCGACAGGTTGTCCACGCTGTAGCCGAAGAGGTACATCACCGCGAAGGTGCCAATCAGCGACACCGGGACCGCGACGCCGGGGATCAGCGTGGCGCGCGGGCTGCGGAGAAAGAAAAACACCACCAGCACTACCAGGCACACGGAGCCGGCCAGCGTCTTTTCCACATCCCTGACCGAGGCGCGGATCGTCGTGGTGCGGTCAAGGACAATGGCGGAATCGATGCCCTGGGGCATAGTCGCCGCGACAAAAGGCAGCGCTGCGCGAATGCGGTCGACCGTGTCAATAATGTTCGCGCCCGGCTGCCGGAAGATGATCACGAACACCCCGCGGCGCCCGTCCATGAAGCCCGCCGTGCGAATGTTCGACGTCGAGTCGAC
>JASHUH010000635.1 GCA_030040115.1 Acidobacteriaceae bacterium
CTTATTCACCCGACCTCAACCCCATCGAAAAGGCCTGGTCCAAACTGAAACAAATCCTCCGTCAGGCAAAAGCACGCACCGCAGAAGCTCTCGACCAGGCCATCGCCGAAGCCCTTCCGGAAATCTCCTCGGCCAACGCACAAGCTTGGTTCAGGCTATGCTTCAAAGGTGTATAGCTTAATGAGAAATGCTCTAGCTAGATAGATTTGGTTTAGCAGGACAAAATGTGGAGTTGAAACTGTTGAAAGTTTCCAAGCAAAGTTGATTCAGAGAGCGCCGAAACGTGGCGCGGCTTAGGCAAATTGTTTCGCATGGACGCCAAACTTCTTCATGCGCGAGAGAAACGTTGTGCGATTGATCCCCAACCGAGCGGCTGCTCCATCGCTGCCCCTAACGCGGCCCTTGCAGGCAGCGAGCGCGCGAACGATGTCGCCGTGCTGGTGCTTCGCGTATTCCTCGACCACCGCTTCCCTGCTTTTCCGGGAGTCGGGGATTGCGCGCATGCTTTCTTGCATCGCCGGAAGCGCTGCATGCGTCGACTCAACGCGCAGTGGCCTGCGGAGCTCTGCGAGTTGAGCGGCAAGTGATCGGCCGTGCGTGAGGATCACGGCGCGCTCGATCAAGTTTTCGAGTTCGCGAACGTTTCCCGGCCAGTCCCAAGCCGTCAGTCCCTTCCTGACTGCTGTTGAGACCGCGTCAATCCTCTTCTGCATTTGTCTGGCGGACTTCTGTACAAAATAATTGACGAGCAGCGGAATGCCTTCCTTACGCTTCCTTAAGGGAAAGATTCGGATCATCGCCGTAGGGAAGGCCAGATCCCGCCGTGCGTCCCACTCGGCTCCCGGTCCCGATCGAGGGGCGCTAATCCGAAACTCCGGAAAATTGCTTGACTTCGGCGGCTCCAGCTCCCAGCAGGCACTCCTGCACGTCCTGTTGCGAGCTTTCCAGCGGATCGGCAACGCCGACCAGGATCTTGCCCAGCCAGATCTCCGGATCCTTGATGACTCCCTTGAAGTTCGGCAGCTTCGCGCCAACGAGCAATGTAATGAGCGCGGTCAGGATCGCTCCCAGCATCGTCAATTCATAGACGATGATTCCGTCGGTCCACATAGGACTCAGAGGCATTCCCCCGGTAAAAATCGGATAAGCTCTCTGAGTCAGCGTGGTCAGCAAATAGCCGCACCCGGCGCCGATGGCGGCGCCAAACACGGCCCATCCATAGGGACGCCGGGTAATGTGCGAGTCGGCAAAATCGTAGCCCTCATGCGGCTCGCCGGAGATAATGACGATCTGCCGCTCGTCGAAGTTGAGTTCCGAGCAGGCTGCATGCAACGCATCGACTGCGCGCTGCGCAGTCTCCGGGTCGGCATAAAGCGCATAGAGGACTTTCATTCCGGCACATCCGTGGGCAGCGGCCCTTCCAGCACCAGGCCATGCGGCTCAGCAATGGCCGGTGCGGTCGTAATAATCCCACCACCATGGGGCTGGAGCCCAACCTTCATTTCCCAGATGGAAATCATCGGCACAGCCTTGGAGAAGAGCAGGTAGAGGAGCGCCATCATGCCAAAGCTCGAAGCCATGAGCGTGTCTTCCACCCAGGTGGGTCGATAGACGCCCCAGGAAAAAGGCAAAAACTTATGATCGAGCGCCGGCACAATAATGAGAAAACGCTCAATCCACATGCCCACGATAATTGTGCTTGAGGCAATCGCAGTCCCAGTGATAGTGCGGAAGCGCTTCATGGACAGGATGGGCACGGGGATGATCAGATTGCAGATCACCATCGTCCAGAACAGGGGCGCAAAGTGCAGGCGGATGCTCTGCCAGAAAACAGCCATCTCATCCGGGGTGTTGCCGTACCACGTGGTCAGCCGCTCACAAAAAGTGAAATAGAACCAGAGCAGGCTCATGGTGAGTAGCAGCTTGCCGAGATTGTTAAAGTGCAACGGCGTTAGATACTGCTCCAGGTGCAGAAAATGCCGCAGCAGCGCCATGGCCAGGATCAGGGCGGCGATGCCGCTGAAGATCGCGCCAGTGACGAAGTAGGGGCCGAAGATCGTCGAGTGCCACATCGGCACCAGCGTCATCGAGAAGTCCCAGGAAACGATGGTGTGCACGGAGACGGCCACTGGGACAATGGCAATGGCCATAATATGCATCGCGATTTCAAGCCGCTGCCATTGGCGCGGCGTGCCCTGCCAGCCAAGCGATAATATGCGGCAGATCTTCTTGCGGAAGCCGGTAGAGGCATCGCGAATCGCGGCGAAATCCGGGATTGTGGGGAGATACAGGAACGTGGTGCTGCCGGTGAGGTAGGTAAGAATCGCGAAGAAGTCCCAAAGCAGTGGGGAGCGGAAATTAGGCCATATTCCCCGTTGGTTGGGATAAGGAATCAACCAATAGCCGAGCCACGGGCGTCCAATGTGGCAAAGCGGAATGAGGCCGCCAATCACGATCGAGAAGACCGTGATCGCCTCCGCGCACCGAGTGACCGGCCGCCGCCATGTCGCATTGCAGAGTCGCAGAATCGCGGAGATGAGCGTACCCGCGTGGCTAATGCCGATCCAGAACACAAAATTAGTGATATCGAATGCCCAGAACACCGGGGAATTGATGCCCCAGACGCCGATGCCCGTATAGAGCTGATAGCCAAATGCGGCCACGCCCGCCAGGACAAGTAATCCCGACACCGCGACGGCAACTTTATACTTGCCGCTGGTCGTAAAGATCGGCCGCAGCAGATCCTGCTCGATTCGTTCAGCTGCTCTTTGCGTCCTGCCCGTTGGCCGCTGCAGATCCTGCTCGATTTGTTCAACTGTTTTTTGCATCCTGCCAGGCGCCTCGATCGAGGTAAGTAACGTTGGGCTTGGTGCCGAGTTCACCCATGAGTTTGGCGGCCCGATTCGAGCTCGCCAACCGCGAGACTTCACTATTGGGATCGTTGAGATCGCCGAAGACCAGAGCCTTGGATGCACAGGACTGCGCGCATGCGGTGGTCAACTCGCCATCCTTCAGATCCCGCTTTTCCGCTTCGGCCTGAATCTCCGCCGACTTGATGCGCTGCACGCAGAAGGTGCACTTCTCCATGATGCCCACGCTGCGCACGGAAACGTCTGGATTAAGCTGCAGGTTCAGAGGCTTCTGCCAGCTCGGATTGAAGAAATTGAAGGACCGCACGGTGTAGGGGCAGGCATTGGCGCAGAAGCGAGTTCCAATACAGCGGTTATAAGCCTGGCCGTTCAGCCCTTCTTCCGTGTGATAGCTGGCGTATGTGGGACACACGGCCTCACAAGGAGCTGCATCGCACTGCTGGCAAAGCACCGGTTGAAAACGAACCTTCGGATTGGGAAAATCTCCCTCCCAGCTGCGCTCTACGCGAATCCATTGCATGGCGCGGCCGATGGCCGCCTGGTCTTTGCCCACCGTGGGAACGTTATTTTCGGCGTGGCAGGCGACCACGCACGCTTCGCATCCCGTGCAGCGGTCCAAATCCACCACCAATCCCCACTTGTGCGCCATAGACTCTAGTTCCTTTCCTCCGCGCCCTGCGGAGCACTTTACCCAGCCAAAACTACCGTGGTTTCTCGTCGTGGGGGAAGCCGCTCATACCTCCCGCAAATAACACCAGCTTCGCCTGCTCCGGCCCGCCCACGCGCGCCAGCTTCACGCGCGTCGCGGCCCAGGCGAGCGATCCCGTACTGGGTTCTACGACCGGAGCGAGGATCGAAAGCGGGTTTGCGCCGTGACCACTTGCGAAACGGCCGAAGTTCTCGTGTCCTTGACCGACAGGCATGGCCAGAAGATCGGGAGCGATTCCCGGCGATAGCACCGCCGGAACACGCAGGCTTCCGGCCTGCGATGCAATCTCCACCAGATCGCCCTGCTGAATGCCTAGCATGGCGCCAGTCTTGGGATGGATCTCCACCCAGCTCGACCACATGGCGGTGGTGAGCGCATCGGGCAGCTCCTGCATCCAGGGCAGATGGGCGGTCGATCCGTCGCCAAACGACGGCGTGAGGTAAGGCTGAAAGTAAAAAGGAAAATCGGTAGCGCTGCCGGCAAACTCCGGCGCAGTCAGCGCATGGGACGCCTGCTTGCCTTGAGGCATGGCAGCGGGCTTGGCCGCGGCGCTTTTCCATCCCGCTGCCGCAGGCGCGCTCCACCAGCCGCCTTGCGTTTGCACACTCTGCCAGAAGTCATCGTCCGTCTTCGCCGCCACCGACCCGCCTTGCGCACGGAGGGGAAGCAATGCGGCTTTCAGCATGGCGTCGAACGTCGCATAGGGAAGAGCTTTGGCCAAGTCCCCGCCAAGATGCTGCGCCACGCCAAGCAGCACGTCCGGCATCGGGCGCGTTTCATGCAACGGTGAAACAGCAGGCGGCGCCAAGCCGATCAGGGATTGGAAGGACCCCGATTCGGGCACGCTGTCGAGCCAGGACTCGAGCGGCGCGTTATCGGGCAGAATCAGGTCAGCCTGAGCGCTGGTTTCGTCAATGAAACTGCCCAAGCTGACGATGGTTGGAATCCTTGCAATTGCCTCGCGTATCTTTGTTGCAGGAGGCGCCGAGAAAATGGGATTGGCGTCGTAGAGCATCAGCATCTGCGGCGTACCCGCCTTGCCGCTCAACACGGATTGCGCAAACGAATTGAGCCGCGCAAAGCTTGCCTGCGCCGGAGCAGCGGGCTCTCCCGCATTGCTGAGCGGCGGCTCAGGCGTAAAGCCCAGAATCGGACCCTCATCGCGATTTGCGTCCACCAACGATTCCAGAGCATTCACGGCCAGCGCGCTAAAGAGGCCATTTGTCTGCGCCAGGGGCGCGCCGCCAACGATCGCGGCAGCCGCTCCGCTCAGCGTCATCTCATGCGCGAGGCGCGTCATCACCGCGGCGCTCACCCCGGTTTGCTTTTCCACGGCTTCAGGCGTGAACTCCGGCAGGCCCGCAGACCAGCCGGCGATCTGCGAACCTGCGCGCGACGCCGCAGGCGACGCGATGCTTTGAGGCGCAAGCTTCTGGCTCAAGATCACATGCGCAATGCCCAGCGCCAGCACGCCTTCCGTTCCCGGCTTGCACGCGATCCACTCATCGGCGTTCGCGCCGGTCTGCGACATGCGCGACTCGACCTGCACGAACTTGCCGCGGCGTCCGGGACGGCCCCGGCGCATCGCGCCGTAACCGATCGACTGCGCGACCGGCGAGTTCCATGTGCCGAGGAAATCCGCTCCGAAGCTGATCACATAATCGGCTCGGGCCAAGTCGAGCGTCGGCAGCGCCGCATGCCCAAAGCTCAGAAGATTTGCCTGGCGCAGCACGGCTTCGTCAAAAGGTTCGTACCAGACTGCGGGGGGCGCGCCAAACGCCGTCAGAAACTTCTCGATCAACTCGCGACGTTGTCCCCGCAATGGCCGCGCGAGAAAGGCCAGTGCATTTGCGGACCTCGATGCTTGGAGCGCAGTCAAGTGCGAGGTTAACTCCTTAAGCGCATCGTCCCACGATATCGCCTGAAACTGGCCCGAGCCCCGTGCCCCCGAGCGCTTGATGGGCTTCGTAATCCGGTCCGGATGATAGAGCACCTGCAACCCGGCCTGACCCCGCGCGCACAGTTTGCCTGCGTTGATTGGATTCTGCGGGCTGCCCTCAAGCCTTTTCGCCAGGCCCATCTTGATGAGGCCCCGCTCTCCGTGACGCTCCACTTCGGCGTCGCCCTGCATCACGCGCACCTGAAGACCGCATCCCGCAGAGCACAGTGTGCAGATGCTCGGCTTCCAGACGGCGATGCCGGGGATCAGATTTTCTTCCGGAATGAAACGGATGAGCTGTTTATCTGGCGCGCGGCAGGCGTCGAGCGTGGCGGCTACGCCCGTGAGCGCCGAAATTTTGATGAAATTGCGCCGTTCCATAAAGAGCCGCCGGAATCCTATTCGTTAGAAGTGACAGGTATCGCAGTCGACAGACACCCGCTTTTGCTTGTGGCACTCGACACAGAAACCCATATTCAGATTTACCTTGCGTTCCGCCGTGGTTTGCTTAGTCATATCGCCGTGGCAGGTGGAGCAAGCCACACCTGCGCGAATGTGCGGCGCATGATTGAATCGCACATGAGCCGATGGGCTGTAGTTGTATACCCGCACCCAGGGAATATCTTCGCCGCGCGCCTGATAGGCGGCGATTTTCTTGATCTCTGGATTATTTGTGTCGATCACCATGTGGCAACCCATACAGAACGTCACATTGGGAATCTGTGCGTCGGGCCCCTGACTGACTCCCACATGGCAGGTCGTGCACTGCATTCGTTTGGCCAGATGAACGGTGTGCGTGAAGGCGATCGGCTGCACCGGATGTTCCGGATGCATATCGAGAAAATCTTCAAAAGCGCTTGCCGCGGTTGGATGCGCGGGTGTGAAGACACCGCTGGATACATATTGAGACGACCCGGATGGACTCGCCGCCTGACCGCGTGAAACTACCTCTGCCAGCCCCCAAACCGAGAAGCCAGCGACAATTATGAGTAACCACTTTTGCCAACCCATCCCGACCCGTATAGAGAGGAAGTTCGCCTACAACGGCCGAATAGAGAGAAGGTTTCACTACAACAACCGATTAGACGCGTTTGATACTATAGGACTCCTCGCGACGTTGTAAAGGGTTTTCGGTTCAGAAATTCAATCTGTGGTATGACTGAAATGCTATCCGCCAACGAAAAGCATCGCCGGACAGCGTATGCCGACCCCTGCCGAAACCTTTTAGCTCCCTCTTGGGAACAGGTTTTGAACTTCTTTCTCCCCGTGAAAAAGAGTAAGCACGAAAAACTTAATTCCGTTTATCAGGATTAAGCCCACCACCCTCACGCGTCAACGGCAATCGAGATTCTCAATCGCGAATAGATCAATCAAGAAGTTTGCCAAAGCCGGGAGCTGATCTGAGGGGATTTCGGCAATGCGCCAGGGAATCAAACCACCGGCGCGGCGAGCGGAGTATTGCCGATCCCATGATCGACAGTTCTACAATGACTAATCCGCCTGATAGCTGTACAGCCTCAAATTTCTCCCCGCCACGAAAGTCGCGCCGGAACGAGAGCCCCACGACCAGACGGATCATCGTCCGGCGATAATTTGAACAGCTCGGAACGATTACGATCTGCGAACCGATTCGCCACGCCGTTTGCCCAGGATTTATGCTTTTTTCCTAGTGGTTGCGCGCCGTTTCAGAATTCATCGAATGCGATGTGCTCCGCAGCCACGCCGAGCGTGGCGAGCATCCGATTGCAGGCTTTGACCATAGCGGGAGGGCCGCAGAGGTAGTACTCCAAGGATGCTGGATGGGGATGCGCGTACAGGTGCTGGGCGAGGACAACGTCATGAATGAAGCCGCCGTGGCCGGTCCAGCGATCTTCAGGGAGCGGCGCCGAGAGCGCGAGGTGAAACGAAAAGTTGGGGAACGATCGGGTGAGGGCCGAGAAATAATCTTCATAGAAGATTTCCTGGCGCGAGCGCGCGCCATACCAGAAACTGATTTTGCGGTCGGTTGCCTGTGCATGGAGCAACCAGGAAATATGCGCACGGAGCGGGGCCATGCCGGCACCGCCGCCGATATAGACCATTTCGCGCTTGGTGGGCTTGACGTGGAAGTCGCCGAAGGGGCCGATGGCGGAGACGACGTCACCGGGTTTGAGGTTGAAAACATAGCTCGATCCGACGCCGGGGGCGCATTGCTGACCAATGGGTGGCGTGGCAATGCGCACATTGAATCGGAGCTGACGCTCGGTTGCGGGGTTGCTGGCGATGGAGTAGTTGTTGCGGCGGCCGGCATGCGGATTCGCGGCGACGAGATCGAAAACGTGTTGATTGCGCCAGACCGTGGCAAAGGGTTCAGGGATATCGAAGCCTCGAAAGGGGATGGAATCGTAGGGTGGGATTTCGAACTGGAGATAGTCGCCGGGAGTGAAGTCGATTGCGGCGGGACTCTCCGGTTCAAGAACCAGCTCTTTGATGAACGCGGCCACGCTGTGATTGCTGACCACGCGGAAACGGAGAGTGGCTTGCGCGCGGAAGCCTACGCCACCAGGATGGGCGAGATTGATGCGGATTTGGGAGCCGATCTCCTCGACGGGATACGTGGCAAGGCCGCGGCAGATGGGGGCACGGGCGGGAGAGCCGTCGGCGAGATTGAAGCGGCCGTTGTGTTTGGGGCATTCGATCGTGCCGCCGAGGACGAGGCCTTCAGAAAGATGGGTGTTACCGTGAGTGCATAGACCATCCGTTGCGTAAAGGCGGCCTTCGGCATCGCGGTAAAGCGCATAGGTTTTGCGAAGACAGTCGAAACGGATTGCGTCTGCGCATGGAAGTGCGGATGCCGGGCACACAGGAAGCCAGCCTTCGCTGTCGGGCTCCGCTGCGGAGGTGAAGCAGGACTCGCGAGCGCGGGATCTGGGCTCGGGCAGGATGCGTTTGATATGGTAGGCGGGATCTTTGGTTTGCCGGAGGATGGCGGGCACGATCTCACGCCAGGCGTGAAGAATGCCGCGGTAGGGCGGCGGACAATCGTCCTTAACCATTGCGTGGAGTTGAGGCAGCGCGTGATAGGGAACCAGCGGGAACATGTGGTGCTCGACGTGGTAGTTCATGTTCCAGTAGAGGAAGCGGTGCAGGCGGTTCATGTAGACCGTGCGGCAGTTGAGGCGGTGGTCGAGAACGTTCTCTGCAAGGCCCGCGTGTTGCGTGAAACCGTAGATGGGCATAAGCCATGCGCCGAAGAAATTGGTGAGGCCCACGAGCATCAGCGGCAGGATGGAGCGCTCATCTATGGAGAGCGCGAGGACGGCCGCGTACACGCCGAGATAGATGCGCGCGCGAAAGTAAACGCGGTGGAATTCACCGCGCGGGATGAAGGTTTCCTCTTCAGGCAGCATGCGGCCCATGCTGTGCCAGAGGATGGCGCGGAAGTAGTGCGCGTAACTGGGAACATTAAAAAAGGTGAGCACGATCCGGGTGAGGCTGGGCGGACGCGGAACAGCAATTTCAGGATCGCGGCCGACGATAATGGTGTCGCTATGGTGACGGTTGTGGCTCCAGCGCCAGATGACGGACTCACGCATCACCATGAACGATGCGATTTCATAAAGCGCGTTGTTCATCCAATCGGTTTTGAAGGCGGTGCCGTGACCAGACTCGTGCCAGCGGGAGTCAGAGGTTGTGGTGTAGAGGACGCTATAGATGAGATAGGGCAGGATTGCCCACCACGAACCCCAGAGCGCCCAGGTGGCGAAACCCGAGCCGAGGATGAGAACAAACCAGAGAAGGGTATCGCGGAGAGCGGGGCCATCGCGGCGGACGAGCAACTGCCGCATGGTTTCACGTGGGACCGGGCATTGGTACCATTCAGCTTCGGCCAAACCGTTCTCGACCGCGAGCTTTGAGTTGGGCCCAATGAGGCTGTAGTCGGGGCTTGGCGGCCGCTCAGTGAGGGTGGCGGTGGTGGAACTCATAGGAAGCGCTCTGCGGCGCCGGCAGGGGTCTCAAAGCGGGCCGGCGGACAGGTTCATATGGATAAAAGAGTAAACTCTGCGGAGGCGGATTGTCTTCCCGAGTTGAGGAATGACGATTTGCATTCCGGCCGAAAGCGACTTTCTCAGGGCTGATCTGTCACTTTGTGGATAGAGGCAGGATGATTCCAGGCCTCTGGCTTGATTCTCATTCCAAATCCGCTCTCTTCCGGGACTTGAATGTTTCCGTTGCTCGGAGCGATGGGATTTTCAAGCATGAGGGGCCAATCGTGCTCATAAAAACGTTGACAGCTTTCCAGGATCCATACATTCGGCATGGCCGTGGAAAGGTGCGTCGAAGCATAAAACAGGAGCGGGCCTCCCGCAGTGTGCGGCGAAATCGGCAATTCGTTGGCGTCGGCAAGCGCCGCAATTTTGCGCGCTTCCGTCAGGCCCCCACACCAGGTTACGTCGAACTCCACGTACTTTGGCGTGCGCGATTCGAGCAGGCTCTCAAACTGCATCTTGCCGCCCATACGTTCGCCAACAATCAGCGGCGCAGATGTCGCCGCAGCCAGTTCATGGTACTGCGCGTAGTTGCCGGGCATGAGCATATCTTCGAGCCACATAGGCTTGTAAGGCTCAAGTGCGTGTGCGATCCGAATTGCGGCGGTGAGATTCCATTGCGCGTGGCACTCAATGGCAATCTCAATTTCGTCTCCAAAACCGTCGCGCAATTTTTTGACGGGAACGAGAGCCTCGTCGATGTCCTGCCAGGTGATGAACTCGTTCCGGTTGCGTGCGGCAGCGCCATCGAATGGCCAGATCTTGATTCCGTGAATGCCGCGGGTTTCGATCAGCTCGCGCATGATCTTTTCGGGTTCTTTGTTGAAATCGTACTTATAGGGGAAGCAGGTATTGTAGAGGCGGACCTGCGGGTTGGACTTGCCGCCAATCAATCTGTAGACCGGCGCATTCAACGACTTCCCCAGCAAATCCCAGAGAGCCAGGTCAAGTGCGCTGAGGACGCGCATCTCCGCGCCGCCCGCGATCTGAAAGTCGAAGGTGCGGTAGAGATCGGCCCAAATCCGCTCGATATCGCGTGGGTCCTTGCCGATCAAGGAAGGCGCAATGCTGTGAATCATTGCGGCCTCCACCGGGTTGCGCGGATAGGTTTCTCCCACGCCAAAAATGCCGGCGTCGGTTTCGACCTTTAGCCAGGTCCAATGGGGCCAGAATGGAGCGTCATCGCGGGTTTTCCAGTAAACCGTCTCCACGCTCCTGATTCTCATCGGCGGCATTGCTCCTGCGAATGAGGAGAATGCGGCCGCAAGCGGTGACGCGAGCATGCTGGATATAAAGGCCCTTCTAGTTGGTTTCATGGCCGGAACTATAGGCGCGCCAACGAAACTAGGCAAAAGCAAGGTAGTCGCGGCTGCGCTGTGGTTGAGGTTCGGAACGCAGATCAGTCCCACAGGCGAAAAACGCGTGGATCTCCCGCGCTCAAGAGGGCTCGCACTCATCCGATGCCTGGCGGCGCAACCCCACGGGCGATTCCTGAGCCGCTCGGATTACGCTCACCGCAAAGCAAAGCACCTCGGCGCAGAAGGATATCTGAGCCATGCGGATACTCCGCATCGAGAGATTCGTTTCGAGTGGCTCGGCGGCGAGCCTATCAGCAAAAATCGAGGGAACGAGCGGCGTTTCGCAGAACCGTGCCGGAGCGGCCTCTGTTTGTGTTAAAAGACGTGGTGAAGGATTACGGACAAGATGGCGAGCGGCTTCGCGGGTTGGACGGGATCTCGTTGAAACTACCGATCCGTGGCGCCGATGGGCCCCAATGAAGAGCGTCCTCAGCAT
>JASHUH010000636.1 GCA_030040115.1 Acidobacteriaceae bacterium
GAATTTCAGCCACGGACGAATTCATCAGGGCGCCGGCTTGAGCGGGATGTGGATCGGTAGCGGGCGGTCACGTCAGTCCCTCCCCCGCCTAGTGCGGAAAACGCCGTAGATGCGGCGCAGTTTGGCTGCCGATTCCGGATCATCCTCAATGCGCTCCAGGTCGGCCATCACAAACGCGGTCAGAATGGCGACGATCAGGCCGCCGAAAAAGGAGCCGATCACGATCAAGGCGCGCTTTGGGGAAGATTTTCTGTCGGGGACGATAGCGGGATCGACGACTTGAATGATTGCGCCCGCCTTCGCTTCATCCAGCTTGGCGAGTTCGAACTGGCGCGCCAGAATCTCGAAGATGGTCTCGTAATACTTCACATCGCGTAACTTGCGCGCATATTCCAGACCGGCCTCCGGAACCAATCCTTTGGGCACAATCAGCCCGTCGTCGGACACCTCCGAGCCGCCTAATTTGGCCAACTGCGCGCGCAGGCTGTCCAGCTCCTGCTGGGCCTGCACCAGGCGCGCATTTTGACCCGTCGCATAGGTTTCCATTCCTTGAATCATCATTTGTTGCGCCGCAATTTGCGCGCGGAGACTCGCTACGGATTCGATGAGAGCGCGGGCTTGGCTGTCGAGCTGGATTAACCCGGTTTTCAGCTCGGTTTGCTTCAGGGCTTCTTCCGAGTTAGCCAGATTGTCCTTTGCCTGCACGAGCTGCTGCTCGAAGAACTGCCGGCGCTGCGACGCTTCGGAGATGGCCAGATGCTGCGACAAATCCCGAAATTGGTTTACATAGGTATCCACGATTTCCGTCGCGCGCCGCGGGCTGGCGTCCTCTACCGAGATGTGAATCAAGTCGTCCTTGCCATCGCCATTAATATCTGTGCGATTCTCAAGCTTTTTGCGCGCGTCGGAGAGACGCTTCGCGCGATACTCCTTCATGAGTCCATTGCGTTGAATGACCGCGTCCTCGACAATGCGGCTCGTCAACATGGCGACATACCTGTCGTTTGGGTTGTGGAACCCCAAGTCGCCGCCGGCGAGGGCAGCCATTCCTTCCAGTCCGCCTAATTCCGACGATCCACCGCCTAATTCCGAGGACAGCATGCCGCCCAATGTGGAGTTTTGCCGTGGAGGCAGCAGCGTCGCCTTGGCGGTGTAGCGCACGGGCAAAAGAAGGGAAACAACCACGGCCAGGAGAGCGCAAGCTACAGTCGTCCGGAAGATGAGACGTTTGCGATCGGCAAGAATGACGAGAATATCGAGTAGAGAAATACTATCCGGCTTTTTCCCGCCGTTCTCCGCGGCTTCCGGCAGATACGGAGCCTCGGCCGGTTGGTGCAATTCGCGGAAGGGGGTTTCAGTTGCCATTGTTTCCTGCCCGGTTCGCGAGCGGAATGCGCATCCATGGCTTTTCCAGGAGCGCTCCGTTTCGAGTTAATCGTTTTATGGCGCGATGACGGAGATCGCCGCGGCGCCCAATGCATATTGCGAGAACAACTGCGTCCAGTCGAGCAAGCCGCGCATCGCCGAAGGTTTCAGCGTCTTGTCCGGAACCACGATCGTATCGCCTGGATTCATGCGCAGATCGTCGAAGTCATTGCCCCACAATCCTTTGCTCATGGCGTAGCTGATCACCTCCCCGTCCGCGCGGATAATAAACTCCTGTTTTCTGTCGGCGTCTTTATTCGGCCCTCCCGCCAGGTGCAGATATGCGCCCACGCGCAGCCCTTGCGTATACAAGAAGGAATTCTGGTCGTAAACCGCGCCCACCACGTTCACGTTGGAAGGCGCCGGGGGCACCACAAAGCGATCGCCATTCTCCATGGAAATATTGGGAAGACTGTCCACGCCGGCGCTGCCGGGTTTGAATTGCAGCACAATTCTTCCCGTGGCGCGAATTTGCCGCAGGCTGGCAAGCAGGTCGCGTTCCATGCCCACGGCTGCGGCGCTGCTGCCCACGTCGCGCGCCGAAGCCACCGGCGCCGCCACCAGCTCCAAGGCGCCGCGTTGAATGCTCAGGTTCATGCTCTGCACATATTCGTCGATCCTCGCTTGCTGCATCAACCGCGTCGATTCGCGCGTGAACTCCGAGCCATAGAGATATGCGTTGGCCGTTAATCCGCCCGCGCGCTCCACCAGTTGGCGAAGCGTTTCCCCGGGCCGAACCGTATAAATGCCGGCGTGCACAAATTCGCCTTCCAGCCTGACCAGTTTCGTTTGTTGGGCAATGGGCACGCGGATGTCGGCGTCAGAAAAAATGGTGACAATATCTCCCGGCTCCAACTCAAGATTCTGGGAGGCGTCGTGTTCGAGCACCAGCTTGCCCAGGTCAAAAGGAATGAGGGTGGTCTTCAAAGTTTCAGGATCGATGCGATCGACGACCGCGTAATTCCAGTCGATATCGGGAGCGGGCAGCTGCACGGTGGTTCTCTGCGCGGAAAGATTCGTCTGACCCGGAACCGTCGACTCCGCGGACGCCAAAGAGGTTTCGCTGCCAAGCTGTTGCGCGTTCAGAGGTCGATCCTGCTGCGCTCCCGAATTTTCCGGCTGCGTTCCGGCCGCACTTTGCGCAGCCGCCATATCGTCCGGCTGGGTTCCAGCCTGGTTTTCCTGGCCGGTCGCAGCCATTGCTCCCGGATGCGCGACAAGGGAAATCGAGACCGGATAATCCCCGGGCGGCTGGCGCAGAGCAGCCAGGCTAGGCACGGGCTCGAATTCCGGGGCGGGCAAGCCAAGCTGCGCCCGCCGCCACCAATAATTCCGCGTCAGCAGCGAATCCTTATCCGGGATCAGATCGCTGATGCGCATGCCCGCGCGCCAGGCGAAGCGGCCGGGGTTCGCGGTGTTTCCTCGCAGAGTCACGGTTTTTTGAAACATGGGCACGATGGAGAAAACGCGGATCAGGTCGCCGTCCATCACCGGCGAAGCCATGCCGGCGGCGTCATAGTTCACCTCCATGGCGTACCGGTTGCGATGCTCGTCGACCCGTTCGATAGAAACCCGCGCCTCTGCGGCCACCTCGGACGCCCCTCCCGCGTCCGCCAACAGCTGTCCTAAGGTTTCGTCGTTACGCAATTCGTAGATGCCCGGGTTGTCCACGCTGCCCGTCACCGCCGCCTGAGCGCCAACCGGCGGAATAAAGATCACGTCGCCATCCAGCAACTTCACGTCTTTCGATTTGTCCCCGTCAATGAGCAAGCGGTAGAAATCGAAGGTCGTGATCACAGTTCCGTTGCGGCGCACTTCGATGCGGCGCAGAGAACCTTCCACTGAAGGCCCGCCACTCGCGAACAATGCGTTCACCAGCGTGCTTAGCGAGCTGACGGTATATACGCCTGGGCGTCGCGCTTCTCCAGTCACATAAACTTGGATGGCGCGAATCTGGCCCACATCCACGGTCAAATCGAAGTTCTTGAAGACGCGCCCCACCGCCTCCCGCAGGTGCGCATCGAGCCCGGAAAACGGCAGGCCCGCTACATGGATAGGGCCCACTTGGGGAAGATAGATGTCTCCCGAGCGGTCCACGCGCACATTGGCCTGGGTGTTTATCTGTCCCCAAACGCGGATGCGGAGCTCATCGCCCGGACCGATGACATAGTCCGGAGGCACTGGCGCCATGTTGATCGGCGCAAAGGTCGACGGCACGCTGCGAAACAGGTTCTCGCCGTATATGGGCAGAATCTGCGCCGTGGTCGCAGCCACGAATTTCTGGAATTCGGTGAGTGGCTGGGGCGCAAGCTTCAATTCCTCTGGCTGATTGGCTGCCGCTTTCGGCAGTGTCGGCTCCTCGAGATCGTAATAATTCCCTTGCAATGGAGAAGCGGCGTTTCCGCCGCCCAGGGTTGAGCGCGCCTGCGGAAACAGCAATCCATTCATCCCCTCCTGACCCAATCCGAAGCACTGGGCCGTGGTCGCCATCAAAGGGTCTGAACAATCAACCCCATTCTGCGCGCCGTCTGGGCTACTCCCTGACGGCGATTCTCCCCCGCCCAGCGAAATCTGCGGGCGAAGCGGCCCTGGGGAAAAAAAGAGGAGGAGTACGATACCCCATGCCCAAAAGCCTGGAACGCGCCAGGTGATTCTTTCGCGATCTGCGCAAACCTGTGAGTTCACCCTCCGGGTAGCACCCGAATCTGCGCGAGCACACCCGCGCCCTCGCAGCCTCCGAACGCTCAATGCGCCCCTGAGTCCCGCTACAAACCAAATGGGGAAATCTACTAACCTTTCGACCGCTTCACCCCGTCCGCATTGCAAGATCCGGTGATACCGATTGCAGCACAGACCTCCTTACTATAATTGATGTCGGCATTCTGCGAAAGGGTTGCACCGCCGGAAGCGCTGGCCGCGCAGGCGGCGCGCCTGTAGCTTCGTGCATCTATCTCAACCAGGAACGCGCATCTGTTTCTTGCTCACAGATGCAGGCAAAGAGACGCAGTTAGGGCTTGGGATTGCGACGCGGGGAAGGTGAGATTATGGCCTCGAGCATGTGTTCAAGGTTCGAAAATGCGCAAAAGAGCGCCTCTAATTCGCACACACCCGAGATTGTGGAAAAAATTGCCCGTCGTTGCGACCTAAAAATCAGCTTTTGCCGTCTAACATTGCGATTTTGAGTTTTTGAGCTTCAGAAAGCCCCCAAAAGGGCGAATTCGTCCTTTCGGAACCCGCGTTTGGAGAGGCACGCTTGCGCCGGCGCGAAAATCTATGATTTGGAGCGTTGAGCTAATCCCTTGAACACGCGCGAAGCCTTTTGCTATTATTGGTTTGCATCGCATTCAAGTTCAACGCTTGCATGTCGCGTTGATGCAGCGATTCATGACAGCCATAATCCTCCCTTTCCATCAAGGGAAGCGGAACAACTCAGAAGCAAAAGCCGGAGAGAAGCCAAATCTAAGGCATCCATCGCATCACAGTCGGCAGTGGAGAAGGAATTCTTTCTTGAACTCTTAAGGATTCGATAAGCATTGCCCTGTGGTTGATGAGATCGCCTTGCGGAGGGTCGCTTGTGAACGTCGGCTTGGTTGATCGGCAAGCCCTTGAAAAGGCGCAATCGCAATTAACTTCACAGCGGCGCCACGAGGATTTGGATATTTTGCTCCTCCTGTCTCCGAGGGCGCGCGCCACACTTCACCTGGTGCGGAGGGGCGCGCCGAGAGAACTGAGTTCCTGGTCGCAGTCGCGGGCCAAGCGGATCTTCGATTGCGCCTGCGTTCTTGTCGCGCTGCCGCTGCTCATCCCCATCCTGCTGACCGTGGCAATTGCCGTGCGCGCCACTTCTCCAGGCCCCGTGTTCTTTCTGCAAAAACGCGTCGGGCGCCGGGGCTTCTCCTTCACGATTCTCAAATTCCGCACCATGGTTCACGACCCGGACGTGGCCTACCACGCCGTCACCACGGCCGACAATCAACCCTTTACTTACATTGGCCCCTTCTTGCGCCGATGGAAGCTCGATGAACTGCCGCAAATTTTCAACGTCCTCCTCGGCCACATGAGCCTGGTCGGGCCTCGTCCGAAAATGCCGGAACATGTAATCGGCGATCTTCTTTGCCGCCCGGGCGTCACCGGCGCGGCCACCATCGCCTTCGCCCGTGAAGAAACCGTCCTCGATCGCGTTCCCCAACATCACCTTGGAACCTATTACCGCACCATCGTCCTTCCCATTAAGCATCATCTGGACGCGGAGTATATGGCGCGCGCTACCTTTTTTTCCGATTTCAGACTCATCGTAAACAGCATTCTACGCCGCTGGGATAGCGCGGTTGCCGACTCGCTGCTCGAGCATGAGAAATTTGAACGCGAAAAACCCGAGCGCGAAAAGCGGGAAGCCGAGGCCAAGGCGCGAGAAGCCAAGGCGCCGCTGGTCGAGCCGGTCTAGGTCTGTGGGGTCGTTAATGAACCTGTTCCCGTTCGAACGGGAACCAGGTAACCTGAACCGCAAGCGTGGTGTCGCTCTGCGCGCCGGGCTGATACAGCGGAGCCTTCCAGCGTTCGTACTGCACGCACCCGCGCATCTCAACATCGCGCAGCACGCGCTTCGCCACCAGAAGCCCGAAGTCGTTCTGCGTGGTGCCGCCGGGAATGAATACGGAGGCGGCTTTGGCGCGGCGGTATTGGAGTTGCACCAATTCCCGCGGGGAAAGGTGATAGGTCAGCCAAGCCTGCCCGCCCTTGCCTTGCCTTCCCACCCAGTCGCCCACCAAAAACCCTTGGTTGGTCGGCCCCTGCCGCTGGATGGTTTCCCAATAGAGAAATTGTCCATAAGCTCCCGATGAACTGGGAGTATCGGTGTTCGCGCCTTCTACGCGCAGATCGAGCTTTTCCATTCCTGGAAACCGCGCCAGATAAATCCCCGGATGTACGCCCGAGCGGCGTGGCGCGCTAATAGGGCTAACATCGTCGTGCACCAGCGAGTCGGTGTAAAGCGTCACCCAATTCCGCAAAAACGGCAGCCGGTACGTGAAATCGAATGTGCCCACCCGGTACCCCGGATCCTCGGGCGAGTTCTTCACGGCCGGCGAGACATTCTGAAAACTGAAAAAGCTGCGCAGAAACGTGTGCAGTGTAATCGGCTCGTGATTCTTTCCACCCCATATCGTCATGCGGTCGAACCCGAACTCCAGATTGCGCGTGGGCTTAAAGCTGATCTTCTCCATGTGCACCCACGGGGAGTTCGGATCGGTGTGGCCCTTCAGACTGCCCACAAAAAAGTCATAACGAAAGGGTCCGGTCAGACGTGACAGCAGCGGAATGTCCAGAGGTTCGACACGGTTGATCTCGAAGTCGTAAATGTCTTCGGCATTATCGCTCCACAGCATCGACGCGCCCGCGTCCGGGCCCAGCCAATGGTCGTCCTTGCCAAATGAGATTTCGTGCCCCAGCAGATGAAAAGAGAGGTTCGCCTCCATCACCCGCATGTCGTCCGCCTCCGCGATCGGTCCTTCGGGAATCGTCTCCTGCTGAGGATTGGTGGCGAACGGAATGCCATCGATGGTGTTGGACAGATAAGCAGCCAGCGCCGGGGAGTAACCGGCCGCCGAAGGCGCATGCTGAAATTCGCCTCGCCAGTAGAGTGAAAAGCGCCCCAATTCCGCGCGTGCGCTGAAGCCGGAATAATTGTTAAACCCATTCTCGTACGGGCGCCCGTAGTCGTCGACGATGCTCTGTCCCAGGTGGTAACTGTCGCGTAGCGGCAGGCCGCCGATGCCGCGCATCACTGTGTACACACTGTCCAACTCCACGCGCGGGCGCCGCAGCGATGTGACGCGATCGATATCCGGCCGCACCTCGCGCAACACGGCGAAATAGATGGTCCGCGCCGTGTCGTTGTTCTTTTCCGATGTAATGCGGTCGGCGCTCCGCTCCAGCATGTGCGCAATGCTGAGCCGCGTCCACGGCCGCAGCCCTAAGTAGGCGGAGTCCACGTAACCGAGCGCCTGCAAGCGGTCGAGAGCCGCGTAAATCCAGTTGTCCACCGGCACATAGCTCGAACCATCGGGCCCCGCCGTCACCCTGCCTGCTTCCGGGGGCCAGCCGGACGGCAGAGACGGCAAATTGGCTTGTTGAGCGTGCGCGGCTGGCCGCAATTCGCAGAGAATCGCGACCGCGCACAGGACGGCAAGATTGAGTCTCATTCGCACTCCGGCGTTCGATGGTCAATCACCCTAGATGCCGATTTGGGCTGAAGAGGTGGTTCCCGTAGGCAACAATTTAGCCGCCAAGGGGCTTTGACTGCAACAAAATCGGGCATTTGCTCGCCGGTGTTCGACGGGAGTTAAATCTCGCAAGGTCCGCGCCGCCGGGCGCATGCAGGGCCGGTCCGTCACTTTCACGATTACGAAGATCAATCACAGAGGTTAGCGGCGGGCGTCGCCTGAGTTCTCGAACCTCGACGCCTGAATCTCTGTTGCGACCACGCAGTTTCGCCCCTTGTCCTTAGCGCGATAGAGTGCGCTATCGGCGGCGCGAATCATGTCTTCGGAGTCGGTAGGAAATCCGGAAGCCACGCCAATGCTCGCGGTAACGCGGATGGCTTCATCGCCGAACATCACCTGGGCCGCCTGCACCGCTTTCCGCAGTTGTTCAGCCCGCGTGCACGCGCTGGGGTAGCTTGTGCCCGGCAACACCAGGAGGAATTCCTCGCCTCCATACCGGCCCACCCAGTCGTACGATCGCACCAGGCTCTGGAAGACACTGCCGATCTTTTTCAGCATCAGGTCTCCCGAGGGGTGCCCGTAAGTGTCGTTGACGGCTTTAAAGTAATCAAGATCCGCCAGGATGACGCTCATCGGCGTTTGCTCGCGCTGCGATCGATCTACTTCGCCGCGTAGCCTCTCGACGATGATCCGGTGATTCAAAAGTCCGGTCAAGAAGTCATGTTCAGCGTAATGGCGCATTTGCTCCCGGGTGCGCAACAACTCCGTTTTTTCGCGTTCCAGATCCTCGGTCCGGTGCTGAACGGCAAGTTCCAGTTGCTGCTTTTGCCTCAGCACATGCCGAAAGCGCATTCGCCACAGCATCGCCACCCCAAACCCTGCCAGGACCAACAGTCCCGCTTTGAGTTCCCAGCTCTGCCACCACTGCGGCGTGATGCGAAAATCGATCTCGGCAATCGGAGAAAGCTTGGCCTCCGCCAAATCCACCGCCTCCACCTGGAACTGGTAGTCGCCGGGATCGAGCCGCGCGTAACGAATCGTCTCTTCCGCCGTCTCCACCCAAGCCTCTTCCAGTCCCGCGAGCCGGTAACGAAATCGGATGTGGGGCGCGTCGATAAAGTCGAGCGAGGCGATCGAGACTGTCAACGGATTTGTTTTCCACGGCACGCGCGCACCACCGGTGATCTTGGTTGCTCCAAAAGCAATCTGAGAAATGACAGGCTTTCGCGGACCGATATTCGGAACCCGCTCGGGATGCAGGAGGTGCGAGAGCCCGCCAGAGGTCCCGATCCACATGCTCCCGTCCCTATCTTCGCTAAAAGCGTTGGTGTCTGTGTCGTTCCAGATCAGCCCATCATCCTGGGTAAAGCTGCGCCAGCTCGTACCGTTGTAGACGGTCACTCCGGCGTCCTGGCCCACCCAAAGCCACCCGCGGTGATCGACCGCGAGCGTGACCACCTGCGGCGAAAGCAGATGCGGCCGCGAGATCAGTTGCGATTCCACCACCCGCGC
>JASHUH010000050.1 GCA_030040115.1 Acidobacteriaceae bacterium
TTCACGCCCATGGTAAACGCCACCAGGATCAGCGCCGCCAGCGCGAACGCCTTGGCCGAAGTAAAAATGTTTTGGATCAAGGCGCCCAGTTTGACGCCGAAGATGTTGGCAATGGCGAGCAAGACCACGACCACGATGCCGGCCAGGTTGGCCGTGTTCACACCGATCTCCATGTTGCCCAATACCATGGGCCCGACCCTCCATGCCGGCACGTGCGCGATGTGCCAGATCCAGTTGGTCGCTGAAACAGAAGGGAAGAAGATGCCGAGAAACTTGCCGAAAGCCACGCACACGGCGGCGATGGTCCCCGTCTGGATGACCAGAAACAGCGTCCAGCCAAACAAAAATCCCCACAGCGGCCCCAGCGCCTCGCGCAGGTAAACATATTGCCCGCCGGCCTTGGGCATCATTGCGGCCAATTCGCCGTAACTCAGCGCGGCGATCAACGTCATCGCGCCCGTGACGATCCACGCGGCCAGCAAGAGCGCCGGCGAGCCGGTCCCGCGAGCAATATCGGCGTCGACGATATAGATTCCCGACCCGATCATCGAGCCAACCACGATAGTTGTGGAGCTGAAAAGTCCGAGCGTCTGCGCCAGCTTAGGCTGTTCGGCAGGAGCAGCAGAGTGGGGTTTAGGGGCCAGGTCCGGGGTTGTCACTTGAAGCAATTTCTACCCGTTTTTGCCGGGAATGTCTCTCTCTTTTTTTGAAGTGTCTCGTTTCCAGACACCTTCTGTCCATCACCCCAGCTCCGCCATCCAGCGGCGAAACTCGCCGGCAGGATCGGGCGTGCGGAAAATGGCCTCGCAAACCGCAACCGTGTTCGCCCCGGCAGCAAGCACAGCTCGGGCCGTTTCCAGCGTCACGCCCCCGGTAGCCACAAGCACTGCTCTCGGGCCCGCCTCTGCGCGCAGCTTGCGCACCCCCTCCGCGCCGATCGGTGCCTTCGTGGTCTGCTTGGTGCGGGTGGGCCCGATCGGGCCAATCGACAGATAATCCGCTGGAGCATCCAGAATCCCCGGCACGAGAGCCTCGCTGCCGCCGAAGGCGCCCACAATGTGTCCCGGCCCCAGCACCCGGCGCGCTTCCGCCGCAGACACATCGCCCGCGTCCACATGCACCCCATCAAAACCAGCTTTATCAATTAGATCGACACGATCATCGAGAATTAACTTTACCTTTCCAGTGGGCATTCCCGCGCGCAACTCCGCAGCATCGGCTAAAAGCTCCGCCTCCCTGCCCGTCTTGTTCCGGTATTCGAGCAGCGTGACGCCGGCCGTCGCCAGTTCGGCGCCTAGCCGCTGAAGAAATGCATCGCGGCCGACATTTGGAATCACGCCGGCATCGAGAATGGGATACACCTTAGGAAATGAAAACGTCATAAAGCTGCCTTGACCTCTGGACCTCCAACTCTGTTCTTTGATCCCTGACCCCTGATCCCTGTTTTCACCCCTTCCGTCTCGCCTTCGCCAGCCGCGCCAGCACTGCTTGCTCGCGCAACACCTGCTTGAGCGGCCGCGCCGGCGTCCCATAGAGGACCGATCCCGGCGGCAGACCCTCGTTGGTTACCGTCTTGCCGTTGAAGACCCCCGATTGACCTCCGAGAACGACGCCCTCGCCCACATGCGCGTGGTCGCCGATGCCCACTTGGCCGGCGAGCACCGCGCCCCGGCCCACACTCGACGAGCCGGAGATGCCGGTGAGAGCCACCAGGATCACGTCTTCGCCGACATCGCAGTTATGTCCCACATGCACAAGATTATCGATCTTGGTTCCTCGGCGGATGCGAGTCATGCCCAGCGCTCCATGATCGATGGTCGAGTTGGCCCCGATCTCCACGTCGTCTTCAATCGCTAGCCCACCCTGTTGCGGAAACTGCGTGTACGCGCCGGTGACGGGGTCGCGCACGTAGCCAAAACCATCCGCGCCCAGGACCGCCCCGGCATGCGCCACCACCCGGTTTCCAATTTCCGTCCCCGGATAAATCACCACGCGAGGATAAATGCGGCAGAACTCGCCGATGCGCACGCCCTGGCCAATCACCGCGCCGGCCTCGATGCGCGTTCCCCGGCCAACATGAACGTAGTCCTCGACCACCGCACCCGGACCAATGGTGATTTCTTCGCCCATTTGCACAAACTCCCCGATGGTGGCCCTCGGGTGCGTTCCCTTTGCTTCTGGGACGGGCTTGAGCAGACGCGCCGCCCGCGCAAACCACAGGCGCGGATGGCTGGACTCAACCACGTTTTTGTCTTCGGCGTAGCTGGCCAAAGAACCTCGCCGCAGCACCACCAGGCCCGCAGGTCCACCCAGCGCCACTTTCGCGCCGGCTTCGTCTTCGGCAAAGGCTACTTCGGAGGGAGCAGCGAACTCGCGCGAGCCCACACCGTCAATCTCCAACCCCCCATCGCCCTGAACAAACCGCCCGCCCAGAGCCTCGATCAATTCGCGGATCGTCATGTAAGCCTCCTCGCCGCTGTTGCTTTAATACAGCCCCGCTTCGCCCGCCGGCCGCGTCTTCCACCGCCGGTGAATCCACAACCACTGCTCCGGGTAGCGCCGCACCCACGACTCGACGACGCGCGTGCAACGCTGCGTACCCTCCAGAATGTCCGCGGCGATGTTCCCAGTGAGCGGCATCTCCACCTCCGGCCCAAAGTGCAGCACATAGCGTCGCTGCGCAGGTTCCCACAACATAAAGCCGGGCAGCACGGCCGCGCCGGTTTTGCGCGCAATGTGGGCAAGGCCTGTGCCCGTACAGGCAGCGCGGCCAAAGAATTCCACAAACTCGCCCTGCGGCGGCGTCATGTTGGTGTCCATCAAAACGCCAACGGTGCGCCCCGCGCGCATCGCCGTCAGCAGACCGCGGCCAAAATCGTCTTTGTGCAACACGAAATTGCCATGCAGGCAGCGGATGGCGTTCACAAAATTGTCCAGCCGTCGGTTGTCCAGTCTGCGAATCACCATTCCCATGGGATGGCCCATCAGGGAGTGATAAAAGCTGGAAAGCTCCCACGCACCCAGATGCGCTGTCGCCACCAGAACGCCTTTGCCGCGGGCTTCCGCGGCCAGATAGTGCTCCAGGCCCTCTGTGCGCATCCAGTTGCGCGTATTTTCCGGCGTGTACCGCGCCATCCGGCAAAACTCCACGAGTTGCCAGCCGAGATGCTTATACACTCCCCTGAGAATTTTTTTTCGCGCTTTCGAGGATGCCTCCGGAAGCGCAAGCTGAAGGTTGCGCATGCCCACGCGCCGCAGCCGGCCAAACGCGCCATAGACCCCGAAAGTGATGCCATCGGCAAGCAGGCGCGCCATTCCACGCGGCAGGCGTCCCAAGCCGCGCGCCACGGCCACCACCAGCCAGTATTCAAGCGCTTCCCGCATCGGCAGAAGGTAAGCACTAGTGTAGTCGAGCGCCGGCGCCGCTAAATTTCCCGGTCTTCCGCGGTCAGCACCTCGGCCAGCAGGGCAGGATCCACATTGCCGCCGCTCACCACGGCCACTGCTCTTCGATATGCAGGCAATTCATGCCCGTGAAAGAGCAG
>JASHUH010000637.1 GCA_030040115.1 Acidobacteriaceae bacterium
GCGTTATCGATGTCCTGATTCAATTGAGTCAGGCTGGCCAGGATGGTCGCCCTTGCCTGATCGCACTGGTCGCCCGGTTTATGGCAGCTCATGCAAACGCCGGCAGCACCTGTGCCCAGCATGGCGTCGGAAGGCTGGTGGATGGCGTGATTGCTGTGGCAAACCACGCAGCCGGGAAGGTCCTTCTCCTGGAAGACCTTGAAATGCGTGCTCTTCTCGTACATCTGCGCCTGGAAGACGTGACATGTTGCACAAACGTTCTGAACCTTTTCCACCCCCGGCGGAGCCGCGCCGTGGTCACCGTGGCAGGTTGTGCAAGTGGGCGCGCTCAGATCGCCGTTCTTCACCATATCCTGGTAGTGCACGCTGGTGATGTACTGGGCATATTGATTGGTGGGAATCCCGTACGGCTTCATGTAAGCCGCGTCGGAGTGGCACCGCGAGCAGGTCTTTGCCACGTTGAGTGGGTAGACCGTGGAAAGGGGATCGCTGGGCGGCTTCATATCGTGTACGCTATGACAATCCGTGCATACGGCGACCTTGGTGTCTCCGGCAGCGAGCCGCTTGCCGTGCACGCTGGTGTGGTACTGGGCCAATTGGTCGGTTTGCAGGCGTGGGTCGAACTGCCGCATGTAGGCCGGATTGGAATGGCAGGATCCGCATAGCTGTGGAATCTGGCTGCGATCGATCTTGCCCTTCCACCCCGCTTTGCGGCTCATGGCCTTGTCCGGATCCATGGAACTGGCGTCGCCGCCGTGGCAACCGGCGCAGGTCAGTCCCTTTTGCGCGTGGATATCCTGGCTGAACTGTTCCTGAGTCACTCCCAAAGGCGCAGGCAATGCGGAGTGGCAATCGAGGCAGGAGTTCACGGCCTGGCTGTAGCCCAGGCATGCCGCGAGCGCGAGGAAGCCGGAGAGCCAGGCAAAGCCGGTTGCAAGCAAGCGCAGGCGTTTATTTCGCAAGGTAGCCATAAGCAGTCATACCGATCACGTAAGCAAGAGCAAAAATGCCGAGACCAGTGATCCATGCTTTCGTGCGCGCGAGCCGGTCACTCTCAAAGAACGGCAGCAGAAGCCAGAACAGGGCGATCAGAGCGCAACCCACGATGCCCAGAACCTCCCCGTCGACGATCCACACTTTGGCGGGGATGAGCTTGAGCGTCTGGTACATGAACAGGAAGTACCACTCGGGCTTGATGCCCGCCGGAGCCGACGCAAAAGGGTCGGCCTTGACGCCTAGGTTCCAGGGAAAGAGCGCGGCCAATGCGCCGAGCGTGCCGATGGCCACATACCAAGCCATCAACTCCCGCAGCAGGAAGTTGGGAAAAAATTTCATCTCTCGGCACAGGGCAGGATTCGCGGCCCACTTGGCTTCAACTTTGGGTGGAACGCTCATGCCCTGACGTTGAACGAGAAACAGGTGAATAGAGATCAGCACCACCACCAGTCCGGGCAGAACGGCAACATGGAAGCCGAAGAAGCGCGTCAGCGTAGCTCCAGTCACCTGCGGGCCGCCACGGAGAAAAATCATGATGGGATGGCCGATGATGGGGATCTCTCCGGCCATTTGCGTGCCCACCGTGGTGGCGAAGAAGGCCAGCTTGTTCCAGGGCAGCAGATAGCCGCTGAAGCCGAACCCCATGACCAGAAAGAGCAGCACCATGCCGGTGACCCAGGTCAGCTCGCGGGGCTTGCGGTAGGCCTTGAGAAACAGGACGCTGAACATGTGGGCAAAGGCGGTGAAGATCATGAGATTGGCGGCCCAGGAGTGGATAGAACGAATCAGCCAGCCAAACTGCACGCGGGTCATGATGTACTGCACGCTCTCGAAGGCCTCGCTGGCGCCGGGCCGGTAATAGAGGAGCAGCAAAATCCCCGTCAGCACCTGGATGATGAAGAGGAAAAGGGTGATGCCTCCGAAGAAGTACCAGTAGGTGAGCTTGTGGGTGGGGACGGTCTTATGGCGGAAGGGGGCCAGGATTCCGTCCAAATCAAGCCGTTCATCGAGCCAGCGAAGGATGGGGCGGAACACGGTCACGCCTCCGCTTTCTGGCTAACGTAAATCTCGTCGCCACGCACGTGGACATCGAACTTTGTGAGCGGTCTGGGCGGAGGACCGGAGACGTTGCCGCCATTGAGGTTGTAGATGCCGTTGTGGCAGGGGCACCAGATCTCACGCAGATCGGGGCGATACTGGACCGTGCAGCCAAGGTGGGTACAAGTGGCGGAGAGCGCATCATAAGTTTGGCCGTCGGCTTCCAGTATCAACAAGCCGGGCACGCTGCCAAAGCGGAAAATCATCCCGGAATTCGGCTTCAGCTCCCCGACCTTGGCGGCAACCACCTCGTCAACGCCAAGATTCGCCACCGGCGGCGGGATGAAATAGCGCAGCACCGGGTAGATAAAAGAAGCAAATGTGGCCAGCAGGCCGCCGCCTAGCAAGAATTTGACGAACCCCCTACGGGGTAGTGCAGGCGGGTGCAGCGGGCAGCTTGGATTCGCCATTCCCGGGTCACTGGTTCCCATATTTATTTCTCCGATCTGCTGCTCTCATGTACGCCACGACGCGATTGACCGCTAGTCTTTCTTCAGGAAGGGTTGCCGCCGGCACAGTTCCCATTGTTTCTGCCGCCGCCATCCAACTCACCGGTGTTCTCTAACGCCGGCGGCCCTGAGTTCAACTGTGCGCTGCATCTCGCGCAGCCACATTGCCTGGACCAGTTGCAGACGTTGTCCTACCAGGATGGCCAAATTCAAGCCGATTTTGTAGCCGACCGCCGGGGAGCTTTCGCAGTAGACGCAAAGCGACTCGCGTGGCAAGGCGATGACTTCGGTTTCCAGCGGGGCAGTGGCGGAGAGGGTGAAGCGGTAGGGTGGAACCAAGGCGGACCAGCCGACCGTTTCGCCGGGCGATTTTTCTTCGATCAGGATGTCTTCTTCCCGGCCCCGGACCAGCATCGGAAGTGTCAGCCGGATGCGGCCGCGCTCAGTGAGAAAGAGACGGTCAGCGGGGTCTCCCAGCCGGAAGAGCGAACCTCCGCTAGGCACCATCACTCTGGCGCCCAGCGCCAGCACCTGATCCGCTTCGGCGGGTGACAAACCGTTCAGTAGTTCATATACCATGAGCAATTCCCTTAGTTAACAAACGGCGAAGTTGTCTTGCTGTGCAACAGAGCCTGGGTGGGAAACGCGACGAACGATTCCGCAGCGGCCTGTTCCAGACGAACGTGGTTTTCGATTTGGTACAGCAGAACTTCAATCGGCACCTGCGGCTGCAGCGGGATGGACGCCGCCACGCGGTCTGAGAAAAAGCGGGCCGGGGCCACCTTCGCTGCGGGAAGCTCGGGCTGAACCGCTGGGGTTGACCGCCTTGGACGCGTCGCCGCAACGAACGCCATCGCAGTTACCGCCACGCCTATAAACGTCATGCACAATCCCATCAAGAGCATGTCCATAGCAATAGTCCCTCCTTGATGGGCCTCCTAGGGCACGTTGCGTGCCAGGAGAGTCGTTGGCTAACTCCTTTTGTTTCAGTCCGCGTGATGTGATCCCGAGAGCTCGCTGCCATCCTGTCATGACGCTACTGACAATTTGTCAGTAGTTGACGAAGGCGAGGGCGCGTGCCACAATGCGAAAATTAGTCACCACTTTACCATGAAGCTGCGTTTCGCCAGCATGACGGTCGGCCTGACGCTGGGTGTTACCGCAGCCGTGGTCGTGGCCTGCGCGGTGGCCGCCTACTTCTATTCGGTCCATTACTTCGATCGCATTCTCGAAATGGCGCGCACTAACGCGCTGGCCGAAGGCGAGCTGATCCACACCGCCCTCGAGCATGCCATGCTGAACAACGACCGGCCCCAGATTGCGCAGATGATTGAGGGATTCGGCAAACAGGCGCGCGTAGAGCAACTCGTGCTGCTGGACCGCAACGGCGTGCCGCGCTACTCGAGCTCACCGCTGAACCAGGGAGACGATTTTCGGATTAGCTCTCCTACCTGCCAGGCCTGTCATCGCGACCCGCCAGAGCGACGGGGATCGAGCCGCGTGATTGAGACCCGGGGCGGAGCCATTCTGAGGACCGTGATCCCGATTCGCAACCGTGGTGAGTGCTACAGGTGCCACGACGCGGCGCAGAAGATTAACGGGGTTCTGATTCTGGATTACGACGCGGGTGAAGTGCGCGCCGGCATGACGCGGGACCTGGGCTGGATGGTCGCCGGCACGGGTGCGCTGACCTTCGTTATCGTGGGAGCTATTTTTGTGGTGATTCGCGTGTCGGTTTTGCGCCGGTTGCAGCGTCTAGAGATGACGGCGCGCCTGGTTTCGCAAGGCGACCTGAAGCGGCGCGCGCCCGTGGAAGGGTCGGATACGCTGGCCTGGCTGGGACGTGAGTTCAATATCATGGCTGACTCGATGACTGGACTGGTGGATGAAGTCAACGCCCAGCGGGAACGGCTGGAAACCGTGATTAACAGCATCGACGACGGGATTGTCGTCCTTGATCCGGAACGCAAGATTATCGCGGCCAACGACGCATTTCTGCAGCGCATCGGCAGTTCCCGCGATCTGATTCTGGGTCACTGCTGCTATCAGCTGGAGCAAGGTTCCTGCAACCTGACCGACTGCCCCACGCTCGAATATCTGCGCTCGGGAACGCATCAGGCGAGGATCTGCGAACATCGAGCCGGCAATGGCGCGGTCACATGGGAGGAGATTCACGTATCGCCGATTCTGGATGCGAAGGGCTGCCTGACGCATGTGGTAGAAGTGTGGCGCGACATCTCGGAGCGGCGGGCTGCGGAGGCGAACCTGGCCGAGTCCCATCGCCTTGCCTCACTGGGGGTATTAGCCTCCGGCTTTTCGCACGAGTTGAACACTCCGCTAGGCACCGTGCTTACCTGCGTCGAAGGCATCCTCCGCGAGACTCCCGCCCAACAAGAGAGGCAGGTGGATCAGGCCAGGATTCACGAGAATGCCTCGATTGCGCGCGAGCAGTTGCTGCGCTGCCGCGGCATCACCCAGCACTTCCTGCGTTTGTCGCAGGGACAGGGCCATGACGGAGCGATTGTCGATTTGCGCGAGGCGATCGAGGCCGCGCAGCGGCTCGTCGATCCCACAGGGCGGGCGCACTCGGTGCAAATCGAGGTCCGGCCGCTCCCGGGCGGCCTGCGCGTGCGGGCCGGCGAGGCGGAGTTGCAGGATCTGTTGATCAATCTTTTACTCAACGCCGTGCAAGCGTCCAAGCTGGGCAGCAAAGTTGTAGTCGAAGCCCACGGCGGCGCAGACGTTCGTATTCGCGTCACAGACGAAGGCTGCGGGATTGCCGCAGAAAGCCTCAAGAAGATCTTTGAGCCGTTTTTCAGCATGCGCCAAGGCGGCACCGGTCTCGGCTTGTTCCTTTCATTGAACGCTGTGCGGAAGTGGGGAGGCGATCTTCGGGTCGAGAGTACTCCAGGCAAAGGATCGATGTTCGAGGTGGTGTTACCGGCAATCCATACCGGCTCGGAGCGAGAGGTTGGACTGTGAAACCATCCTCCGTT
>JASHUH010000638.1 GCA_030040115.1 Acidobacteriaceae bacterium
AGGACTGAGCTCAGGTGCTCGCCGTCTTGAAAACCGTAGCTGCCGGGATACTTGACCTCGCCATCGATCGTGACGGATTCGCCGATGTTGTTCCAGTTCGTAATCTGGTGAATGGCAAGAATGTCGCCCGGCTTCAGGAAGACATCAGCGCCGGGGTCGCTTCCTTCAACTGCTGCGCCGATGCGCACGGCCGCCAAGCTTTCGGCCACCCGGTCTCCATCGCTCACGTGGTAGCTCGTCAGGTCGGCAGTATCCACGAGCGCATCGCGCTTGAATCCTCCGGCCAGTCGAACTAGCTGCGCGGCCGTCATGCCCTTCGACATGGGGTACCTGCCCGGCCGCAACACTTCGCCACGAATCGTGACGGTAGGTGCGTCCACCTCGTAGCGGCCAAAGACGCGGATTGTGTCGAAGGGCTGCAGATCGATATTCGAGTTACCGATCAAAACATCCGGAACGTTGAAGTCAATGGTCTCGGCGTGAAGGTCAGGAGGGATGAGACGAACGATCTCGCCATGTGCGGCAGGTTCGGGAAGTAGATCCTGATAGCTGCGAATCACATCGCTCAGGCGCATGCCGTCGCTATACGGCAGCCGGCCCGGGCGAACCACATGGCCTGCCAGATAAACAGCTCGCTGGCTGTAGGGCAGAATGGGTTCAACGCGAATTCGATCGCCGTCTTTCACTTCGAACCGGGCGATTGCATCGTTTTCTTCCTGTGTACCGTGGCGGCCACCGTCAGGAAGCGTAACCGTCACACGCTGGTGATCGTCATCGATTCGCTCGATTCGGATGTGACTAATCGACGCGGCTGCTGTAAAGCCGCCGGCGTCGTCGATGACCGTAGAGAGCTCGGCCTCTCCGGATTTCAGTTCATAAATTGCCGGGCGCTTGACTGAGCCTGAGATCGCAATCTGCGGGCCCGCCGGAGGAACGAGCAGCGTGTCGCCGCTCTCGAAGCGTGCCGTCGCGCTCCGAACGCCGTGGAGCAGGAAATCGTAGAGGTCGATGTCTTCAACCAGCTGCTTGCCCCGATAGTGATGAAGCACGCGCAATGAGCCGACGGCCGTCGGACCTCCTGCCGCATAAAGCGCGCTCAAAGGCGTGGCCAGGGAACTGAGGTCGTAGCCGCCCGGGCGTTGCACGTCGCCCACCACGTAGACTCGGACGGAGCGCAGACCCGAGACCGTGACCGCAATCTGTGCGCTGCGGAACTGCTGCTTGAGAGCACTGGCGATAAGGCCCTGCGCTTTGTCGAGCTCAAGACCAGCGATCTCGACGACGCCTGCCTCCGGCAAAAAGATGCGGCCATCGCGGTCAATTGTCCGCGTGATGCTCTGGGTGGAGCCCCCCCAAAGATCGATGGTGAGCTTGTCGCCCGCTCCGACAACGTATTCGGGGCCTAACGGCACATCCAGCGGCGTACCGAGATTTGATGCGCCCCGCGCAGCAGTAGCTGCGGAACGATTTATGAAAACATCGGACCCGAATCGCCGGAGTTTTAAGGTATCACTCGGAATCTGCGCGTAGAGATCGCGCATGGATTGCAGGTCAAGCGGCGTAGGCTCATGAAGAACGGCTGGCGCATCGGTGGAGGCATTTGATCTTTCCTGGGCTCGGGGATTGATCCGGAAGGCGGGCTGGCTTGTGTTGCCATGTGCAACGCTGGAGGGAATCCCAGCGTTATTCCTGGGCGCCTCCACCGGATCGGCGCCTATGAGCGAGCCGGATTCAACCGCAATCAACGAATGGGAATCCTCCGAGCCGAGTGGGATCGACAGACTGGAAGGTGCGAAGTCGTCCGTACCCAACTGTGCCGGAAGGAGCTCGTTGCTTATTTCGTATCCGCGCGCCTGCAGAACCGTCGTAATGTTCGCGCGGAAGCCTGGGTTCGACCTAACCTGGTTGTAGATCATTTGGTCGGAGATATCGTCAGGGCTCACCTGGATGCCTTGTTGATTTAGGCGCTCCGTCAGTTGCTCCTTGAGCTCCTCAAGCAGATCGGGATTCTGCTCGAGGATGTCCTCGATTTGATCTGCCGAAAGCGCCGGGGATGGCGCAACACTTGTCCCTCCCAAGGGGGAATCGCGATTCTGACCTTCAGTTCCTGCATCGCCTTGCGTGCTTGACTGAGAACTCGCACTTGCTTCAGCGGATCCTAGACTCAGGACTTGCGTCGATCCGTTTGCGTCGGAAACCTGGCCGAGAGCTGCAGGTGCATGGATAAAGAAAAGAATGAACAGAATGAACGGCACAAAAGCCATTACACGCTCGAGCAGGATGCGACCTGTGTTGAATTTGTCAGCGAAGTGAAGAGAAGAATACGGCATCGGTCACTAACCCGTCGCATTCGAACATAAAAGATGCGCAATCAGCCGCGTGTCATCGGTCTGTCACCTGATTGTCATTCCTTTGTCGGGTTCATATTGGAAGAGGATAGTGGGCGAATTGAGCGCCCAATTCGACCGGCGAGTTCGACAGCATTCTGCTGCGATTTCCGTTGTGGCTACGGCTGGATTTCCCAGTCGCTGCAGTCAGCACGCGGCACGATGGTCTTTGCCCTTGCGCAATCGCGCGCAACGAACAAGTGAGCCCCGACCGACCGAAGCCCGAAGCGGTTGCTGCGCTCCAGCACATCATCGCGCGGATGAAGTCAGAGGGCTGCGACGCGGTAGTTCTGGGCTGCACGGAGATTCCTCTGCTGATCAATGGCACAAACTCGCCGTTGCCCACGCTCGACTCCACGCGCCTGTTGGCGCGCGCGGCACTGCGCAGAGCAGCGCAAGGTGCTGCGGCGGCGAAGTGAGCGCATCGTCGCCAACCCCGGAACGCTACCAGAATTCTTGAAGACGCTTCTGGATCCCATTCCGTCGCTGGCGAACCACCCGATAAGACCGTTCTCGAGCGGGAGCCGCTGCTGGCTCTGGTCTCCGCCTACGCCGCGTCGCCCATGGGCCGCGAGGCGACTCTCACCTTGCAGCCCTCGACCGATGAGGAATGGATTGTCACGGTGTGTAGACGATGGATCGCGAATCTGGAAATCGCAACTTAGACGAAAGTCAGCTTGACATTACCCATCTCATAAATGCCGAGAGTCCCCGAAGCCGAATTCCGACCGTCTCGCTTTTGTGATTCGACTTCCGGATTGGCTCGTCAACCCACCCAAGTTTGAACACGACGCCGCGCGCAGGCGGCTGGTTGTTGGGGCCATGAGGCGGGGCTTGATTACGGTGCCAGCTGAAATCCGTGATAAACGTCATTTTGGTCACTGTAATATCCGACAATCACCCCGTTGTCGTTGATGCTGAGGGGGTAAGTCCCTTCGGCCAATTGCGTGCCGGCGCCCGGAGCGTTGAAGGTCGTTATGGCGCCGCTGGCGGAGACTATGAATCCGTGATAAATGCCGCTCCTGTCAATGTAATATCCGGTAAACACCCCGTCGTCATTGATGCTGAGGGCTTTAGTTCCTAGCTGGTCTTGCGTGTCCGGAGAGCGGCCCGTGCCGGCGGCGGGCGCGTCGATGGTCGTTATCGTGCCGTCCGCGGAGAGGGCGAATCCGTCGTAGCCTTTGCAGTTGCAATGTCCGACGATCACCCCGACCGTGTTGATGCTCTGGGGAAAGGCGCCCTTTCCGGCAGTCGTGCTGGCGTTGGGCCCGTCGAAGCTCGTTATGGTGCCGGCGGCGGCGCGAAGAATCCGCGATGAGCGCCGTTTGCGTCCTCCCAGCCCCCGGCCATTACCCCGGCGCTGTTGATGCTCTCGGGCACAGTACAACAGGCGGCGCCAGAAACATCGAAGCTGGTGATCGTGCCGTCGGCGGTGCCAACCAATCCGTTATTGTTGACATATCCGACGATCTGCCCGTCGGTGTTGTTGCTTAAGGGGAAGGTGCCCGCGGTGGGAAAAGCAGTGCGGCGGCGTTTTAGGTAACGCCGCAGACAGCCAAGTCCGCCGTCAGGGTCCATCGGCCATTCGAGAAAAGCTCCTAGTGCACCCAGCGTCACCCTCAGGGTCTCCTGCAATCAGGGCCTCGCCGTTTTGGAGCAGGGTCAGTTGCGCCTGATCGCGTGCATCGTTCATGCTGCCGGTTACTGTAAACGTGCCGGTGGAGGAATTGTACGGTTCAGCGGCGGCGGTGACCCCCGTGGAACTTGAGCCGCCCGCCACCAACACTTCACCGTTTTCGAGAAGCACTGCGCCCTGCCCCGCACGGACCACTGTCATGCTGCCGGTGGGGTTCCATTGGCCGGTAGAGGGGTTATTCTGCTTTCCGGTGTTACGGCACCTGGAAGTTCACGTTGCTCGACAGCGTGCCGCTGCGTGTTGTCACCTGGACCTCGCCGGTGGTCGAGGCTGAACCAACACAGACCCGCTCACGGCTGCCAGACAGGTCAACCCAGCAGGCCCAGTCGCAATCCACACGCGCTCTGGCGACTTCTGACGCCGATTTTCTATCTTTCAATTGTCATCTTCATAAAGTCCTCCTCTGAATTCGGTCTGATACGGGTTGGCTCGTTGCCTGCCCATTCGCAGAATGCAGATAGCCACAGTCCTTTACCTTTTAGTCGGAAGCTTCCTTGGTGTTGTCACCAAAAAGTAATTTTCCGGCTTAACAGCGGCCCTTGCATGTGGCAATCTCTGTGAGATTCTGCGCCTGTTTGGAGATGGAAGGAGATACCAATTCCAGGTAACACGAGGCTTTGGGCGGATGCTTCGGCAAGCCGGAAGTAGTTCTACCACTCGTCGCCGATTAGGCGCGGTGCTGTGACTGCGCCTCGCTGTTACGCTATGGCGTAAAGAGCGCTGCGCTGTTGCCCTCGGTTGCGAGCACTTGGCCGTTTCGAAGCGGCGTCAGCGTTTGCGCTGCCAGAGGTGCGCTGGCCGCCGGCGTCCACTCGTTGGTGGAGGGATTATAGAGCGCGGCGTTGGAACCCCCGCTTACGAGAGCACTTCCGGCGACCAGGACGTTGCCCGTGGCAAGCAGCGCTAACGGCCCGCTGACATTCGGTTCGTTAGAAGTCGCTTGCCATTCGTTCATGGAGGTATTGTAGAACTCGCTGGCGGTATTCCCGTTCTCGATCAGTGCGTCCCCATTGGGAAGCGCCGCCGCGAAGGTCTGGCTGGCGTCGGTGGCGCATTGAGCCAGGTTCGACGTCAACGTCCACCCGTGGCCTTGCGAGAAAAGCTCCGCACTGCACGAAGCTTCATTGTCGCCGTCATTGTC
>JASHUH010000639.1 GCA_030040115.1 Acidobacteriaceae bacterium
GTCACCCGCCGCAACGCATACTTGCGTGGTCTGCCACCTGCATGCCGATCCCCAACAGACTCATGCAGCAATGGCTCCAACTTAGCCCACTGAGAATCCGTCAAATCGCTCGCATACATACCCTCAACGTATCCGGCAACATTCCCCGTGCATATTCCTTCCTCGATTCCTTCGCCAGTTTTTAAACAGGCTCTTAGTCTCTGTTCCCCTTGGCGCCTATTCCCCGCTCCCTGGTCCCTTAGTTCCTTGTTCCCTGTCTTTCACATCGTTCCCGTCAAAGTTTGTAGTTGGGCCATCGCCGCCTCGTACCGCACTCGCCCGTCAGCGCGCGCGTTCTCGGCCAACACGTACGAGTTTTCGGCGTCCACCACCGCCAAGACCGTCGCTTCACCGCCCGTGTAAGCCTCCCGCGTCAGCCGCAGGCTCTCGGCCGCCGTCGTCACGCTCTGGTCCAGTGACGCCAGTTGATCCCGCGCGGTTTGCGCTTCATCGTAGTCTTCGTCCAGCTTGGCAATCAGTTGCCGTTGCGTTGCTGTCAGCGCTATTTTGGCGGCCTGGCGGCGAATCTCGCTCTGCTTCACCTTGTGCTCGGTCGACAGCCAGTCCCACACCGGGAGATTCACGGTAACGCTGGTGGAGTAGCCGAGGTTACGCGCCTGCGTGCCAGCAGCAGGGCCGGTGGTGTCGAGTGGGCCATTGACGGCAAATTGATTGGCGTCGATGCCGTAGGTCACATTCAGCAGCAGATTGGGCGTGTACGCAGCCCGCGCCTCCATCACGTCGGCTTCGCTCACCTTCACCGCCTCCAGCGCGCTCTTCAGCTCCGGATTGCTTTTGGCCGCCGCTGCCTCCACGTCCGCTCGCGCAGCCAGCATCCGCGGCGCTTGCGGAGCGCTCAACGTGTACGGCGTTCGCGGATCGGGAAACAACAACACGCCGAGTTCCAGCCGCGCTTTTTCCGCCGCCACCTGCGCGTCCGCTAGCTCCCGCTGCCGTTGCTGCTGGTCGAGCTGCGCCTTCACCACGTCGGCATGCGCCACCTCGCGCGCCTGCTCGCGCTCCCGGGTGATTTTGGAAAAGTTGCTCGCCTCCTGGAGCGCCTGTTGGGCAGCCGCCACCTTGCTGTCCGCCGCCAGCGAACTATAGAACAGGACGGTCACGCCCGCCACCAGTCCCCGCCGCGCAATTTCCAGTTCCGCGGCCGCTTGCGCCGCCGCCGCATTGGCCCGGCGCACCGCCGCCGGACCCGCCAGACTAAGCGCTTCGTCGACGATGCCCTGGGCGTAGTACTCGTCGGGCCTCGAGTCGTTGGCGACGAATTTCGGCAACGGCGCCTTTGGCTGACCGGCATCGCCTTCGGTGTAGACCCCATTGGGTTGCGTGTAGATGTCCTGGTTTAAAAGGCGCGCGGTGGGCAGCAGGCCGGCACGGGCGATGGAGCGGTCGAGAGCCGCGGACCGGCTCGCTTCTGACGCCGACGCGTACGCCGGATCGCTTGCCTCCGCCCGCCGGATCGCATCCTCGAGCGTAATCGTCACCGGCGCCGCCGGCGCACCCGCCGCCGCGCCGCCCCCCGGCGCCTGCGCCACTGCCGCCACCCCTCCCATGGTTGCGCACCACCCTATCGCGCAGGCGAACCATACCGCCTTCCGCCCTGCCTTCCGCCACCTGAAATTTTCCTGCTTGTTCACACTCAGAAGCATACATGGGGGCCTGTATGGAATTCCGCTCTTCGAACTCCTCCGGTCTCGGAGATCACCTATTCTATCTATTGCATTCTGCTGGTGTTCCCTCACGGCTTAGAACGCTTCGCAGCAGCCAACAAGCCCCGCATTCCACGGGCGCCGCCCGGACATTTACACTCACCCAGTGAGGCGTCCATGATCCGCAGCTATCAGGGAAAGCGGCCCCAATTCCCCGCCAGTTGTTATATTGACGATTCAGCGCAAATTCTTGGCGACGTGGTTCTCGGCGACCGCTCCTCGGTGTGGATGAACTCGGTTCTGCGCGGCGACGTCAACGCCATCCGCATCGGCGCCTGCTCCAACGTGCAGGACTGCTCCGTTCTCCATGGCCAGCGCCATGTTTATCCCGTGATCGTGGGTGATTGGGTGACCATCGGCCACAACGCCACCGTTCATGGCTGCGTCGTCGAGGACATGGTCGTCATCGGCATGGGCGCGCGGGTGCTCAATGACAGCCACATCGGCGAGGGCTCGATCATCGCCGCCGGCTCGGTCGTCGCCGAACACACGTGCGTTCCTCCGCGCACGCTTTGGGCCGGCGTCCCCGCCAAGCTGCGCCGCGAAATCAGCGACAAGGACTTGGCGCTCATCCGCGAATACGCCCAGAACTATCTCGATTACGTGGAAATCTACCTGAACCAAGCGGCTGCGGAGTCAGCCGCGCACGTCGCCCAACGATAAACATCGGCCTGCATCGATCCTCATGCCTGCCGCGGCGCCGCATTGCCCTTGCCGTGTTTCTCCTGGTGGCGAAGCCTGTCCTGGTGGCGAACTTTGAGCGCAAACGGAATGCTCATGAACGCGCGCTTGTAACAGATACGGCAGCGCACAGGGTAGTGAAGAAACACCAGCCGTGGCAGGTCCGATACGCGGAGCCGCGAAAGACGAAAGGCCGTGGATCCGCAAATGCTGCATCTCATGACGCTTTAGCTCCTACCGGGAATGCGGGGCGCCCTCGGCTTGGCGACTGGTTGCGGAGATCTTCTCCATTTTCGCGGCTTGTGCAGTCGCCGCTCTTGTCGGCGCAGTCCAGATGCGATTGTCGCTCCGGCGCGGCCTTGCTTGCTGGGGATCGGGAATGGCGACGGAAGCTCGACCTGTTCTTTTCTTTGCGAACCATACCCGTCATTCGGGCATCGTCCAACAAGGGTTGGGGGGAAGATCGAATCTGGCCCTGGCAGGGACCGGCTTCACTTGCTATTGCTCTTCAAGGTATCACGAAAGCTGCAGGCTCGCGTGACCTTCTTTCCAACGCAGCGGACTGGACCAGTTTCACTAGCCCTCTCAACTCATCCCGCCCTTCGTTCAGGACGGGAACAGCGTGCCGGAAGACTCCACGAAGGCCGCCAGCCGGTTGCGGCGGCGCGGGGGCTGCAAGGGTGGTGACGACAGCAAACCGGCAATCTCACGCAACTCCGAGCGCACGTGACCAATGGCTCGGGCCACGGCTCCCCGGTCCCGGCCCGACTGACCGAGCGGCAGACTCGATTGCGGTTCAGACTCCGGTTTGCTGCGGCGATGCGTCGCCTCCAGCACATGGCGCGCCCCGGAGAGTGTATAGCCCTTCGTGTACACCAGCCGCTTGATTTCCAGCACCGTCTCCACGTCGCGCCGGCGATACAGCCGCTGGCCGGTTCCACTCTTGTTCGGCTTCAGTTGCGGAAACTGCGTCTCCCAAAATCGCAGCACATAAGTTTCCAGCCCGCAGATGCGGGCCACGTCGCCAATCTTGAAATAGAGGCGGTCGGGGATCGTAGGCGAATCGGCGGCGCGCTTGCGGGAAAGTTGGGTTGCCATCGCTGCACGGGGTGAGATCGTCGCTTCCGGGAACCGACCCTCACGTTAAGAGCAGTATAGGCCACACTCTGCACAAAAGGTGAAGCAATCTCGCGTATTCGCGCGCGCCGACCCTGTGGATAAAGAGACACAATCCCGCCTGGTTCCGTGGTTTGCTCCCACTCCGCGCACTGCCATTCCGCTCCAATATCCGTTTCGGCGCCCGTGACGGAGATCACTGAAGGAACTTCGACATGAGGCCAGACTCCAGGCAAGAAGAAGGTGGGCCATGCTCTTATTGATTTGGCTCGTGCTCTCCCTTGTCACTGTCGCCTTAATGCTGCTTCCTCTCGCCCTTTGGCGGCGCGAGATTTTCCAGCGATATTCCGGCGCCCGACCGGTGGCATGCCCTGAAAACCAGCAGCCAGCCGCCGTCAACATCGATGTGCGCCATGCCGCGGAGACCGGAATCGACGGATGCCCGAATCTGCGTTTGTCCGACTGCACGCGTTGGCCTGAACGCTCGAAATGCAACCAGGCATGCCTGTCCCAGGCCGTTCAGGCAGGACCTTACAGAACCGGCGAAGTGAAAACGCGAACCAAACAGATCTACCACCTCCCGGTGATTCTGGCGGCGTTTGCGGCCTGGTGCCTGGGAGCCATCTGGCATTCGCATTATATGTTCCGCACCCGGTGGATGGACGCCGTCGGACTCACTCGTGTGCAAGTCAAGCAGATGGTCTGGTGGCTATCGCCGCACCTGGTTACCGCGGCTGCCTGCCTTCTCTTTGCCTACGGAGTCGCGTGGCTGCTTGCCGTGTGTCATCGCAAAGGCGTGCTTCAGGGAATCCTGATGTCCGTGCTGCTTTGCTGGACCGTGATCGCAACGGCTTCGTATAACATCGCCACTCTGCCTCATGACTTGCTTGCGATTGAAGCGGGTTACGCCCTTCTGGCCACGTTCACCGTGGGGGCCATTGTTGGCGGATTGCAGAACAGACTCGTGCTGCCGTCACAATGACGGGAGGCGATAGCGGTTTAGGAAATGCCGCGGCCATTATCCGGCCTCACCGGGCCGCTCCACCGTCGCCCGCGCCGGCGATCGCTGCGGAGCCGCGCGCAAATACTGCTTTGGCCAGCTTATTTCTTCGCCCAGCGCCGCCGCCGCGTGCAGAGGCCAATACGGATCGCGCAACATCTCGCGCGCCAAGAACACCAGGTCGGCCTCGCCCCGCTCCACGATTCCGTTAGCCTGCGCCGGCTCGGTAATCAAGCCCACCGCCGCCGTCGCCATCCCCGCCTCACGCCGGATGCGCGCTGCAAACTCCACTTGGAATCCCGGCCCGACGGGAATCTTCGCGTCCGGCGTTTGCCCGCCCGATGAAACATCCACCAGGTCCACTCCGACCCCGCGCAGCATCCGCGCCAGCTCCACGGATTCATCCGCGTTCCAGCCGCCCTCCACCCAATCGGTGGCCGAAATGCGGACAAACAAGGGCAGGTGCTCCGGCCATTCCGCCCGCACCGCACTCGCCACCTCCATCAACAACCGCGCGCGATTCTTCAAACTCCCGCCGTAGCCGTCGGTGCGCCGGTTAGCCAGCGGCGACAGGAATTCGTGCAGCAGATAGCCGTGCGCGGCGTGAATCTCCACCACGTCAAACCCGCACGCGAGCGCCCGCCGCGCCGCCTGCCGAAATCCCTCGACCACCGCGTCGATTCCCGGCTGATCCAGTTCCTGCGGCATTGCGTAACCGGGCCCAAAAGCCACTGCGCTCGGTCCCACCGGCTGCCATCCGCCCTCCGCCGGCGGCGCCAGGCCCTCACCAGCGAAGGGCGAACGCATGCTCGCTTTGCGCCCCGCGTGCGCCAGTTGGACGCCGGTCCGCGCTCCCTGCGCATGGGTAAACCGCGCGATCCGCTCCAGCGCCGGAAGATGCGCGTCCTTCCAAATCCCCAAATCGTCCGGCGAAATGCGGCCTTCGGGCAAAACCGCCGCGGCCTCCGTCATCACCAGACCGGCGCCGCCCTGTGCGCGGCAGCCCAAATGAACCAGATGCCAGTCGTTGGCGAAACCGTCCTCAGACGAGTACTCGCACATCGGCGAAACGCCGATGCGGTTGGCAAAGCGGACAGAACGAAGCTCAAAAGAAGAAAAAAGCGGACGGCTCATGGTGAAGAAGGTCTATAACATCCTGGATTTCAATACGGCTCTATCAATGGATGCCGATGTATGAAAAGCGATGCGGGAAATAGGCGCCTCGGGCGGCCATTTCGGAAAGAAAACGGTTCTCCGGGCCTCGCAGACTCTATTGCTTCTTGAGCACCGCCGTGCCCTGCTCGTCCTCCACGATCGCCCCTTCCAGCTTGCGGTAATCCCCGCCTTCCGACGCCGGAATCTCCACCTGCCGCACCACATACTCGCGTTCGTAGCGGAGCACGTTGCCCTTGGCCGAAACGGTCGAGCGATAACTCGCGAACCCCACATCTACGTTTACCGGGTCGGGCGTCTCGTCCACCACATAGCCCGCCGGCAGGGCGATCGCAAAGCTGTCGCGCCAGCGGCCCGGGCGCCCCAGTTCAATCGGTATCTTGCGCTTGGCGCATTCCGCCGCATCCGGAACCACGCGCGTGTCGCTGCCCAGCACGCGCGTGCGCAGCAGAATCAGCGGCCCGGCCGAGTGCGCATAATCGGCGTCGCTCAGGCGCATTTCCAGGTCGAGCGGCTTGTCCAGGTCGCTGGTTCCTTTGAACGCATAATCCTTGAACGCCAGCCCGGGCAAATCGGCGTCGAGCGACATCTCCAGCCGGTCGTGGACATCCTTGGCGTCGCTTTCCTCAATCAAAGCGCGCTCCCGGGCCGCGTCGTCGCCGGTGAAAACATCCGTCACGTCGCCGGCACAAACGAGCCTTCGCGTTCCACTCCGGCTGCTTCCGCGGGCAACACGGGCATTTCGATCACCTGGCTGTTCTCGCCATCCGCCAGGTTCCCATACGCACCCTGCAACTGGGCCCGGATCAGCCCCACCGGCGTCTCCTGGTCGGTGGGATCGAAAACCAGCAGCGTCTTGCCCTCGGCGGTCTTCACCCGCGCCATCAGCCGCGGATCGTTCTCTCCCGCGGGCAGCTCGATGGCCGTAATCATGTGGTTGCCGATCAGCGAGGGCGCCGCCGGATCGATTACCCCGCGCTCGCTGTCCACGTGCAGGTAATACGCCTTGACGCCGACCGCCTTCAGCATCGCGATCAGCAGCGTCGTCTTGTCTTTGCAATCCCCGTAGCGATTGCGAAAGATATCGTCCGCATAGTGCGCCTGCCATCCCCCGATACCCTTGACCACGATGAAATAGCGCACGTTCTTCTGGATATAGCTCGTGATCCGGCTCAGCTTCGCATAAAGATCCGGCGCGCCCGCCGTCAACTGCTGCGCCGCCGCCGTAATCTGCGGCGTAGGATCGGTGCGGTGCGCCTCCAGTTCGTCCATCCACAGCCCGATGGACCGCCATTGGTTGTCCACGCCGTGGGTGGCTTCATCGCCCCACTTCACCTCCATGCGCGCGACCAACGCATCCCACGGCGGCGTGGCGCGCATATCTTCAAGATCCAGCGCCGGCACATCGTGAAGCTCCCAGCGCAATCGCTCCGGACCCACCTCCTCCGGCTTCACCGGCGTGAACTTGCTCCACGAATCGGCGAAATGGCCCCCGGGGGACAAGGCTAATTCCAGCGCCTCATTCGCCACCGGAATCGAAGATTGAATCTGCCACACCTCGGAGTCCATGTACGGCCGCAAGTGGCTCTCGGTTTCGCACACCACCACCGCGCCCGGATCCGCTCCCGGGGGATTCAGAATGCGAAAGCGGTCGGAAAACTGCAAATCCGCGCTTTCGTATGCGCCCACATCCCTGAAATCGGCATCCTTGGCCTCCAACTGGCGGCCGTCCGCGGCGATGGTCCAGGAATGAAAGTAGTCCAGTTTCTCGTCGCTGTCGTATTCGGCCTCGCAATGCGCGTACCGTCGCCCCTGCGGCTTCAAAATCCGCACCGCCGACCGCTCCCGCTCCACGGCGTGGTTTTGCTCGTCTACGGTAATCAGATACTCATCCCAGAGCATCACCGCCGCAGCCTGCGCGGCGTCAGCCGGAGTGGCCGTCTTGGCGGCGTCCAGCGCCCACTGCGGCGCGGGCTCGCTTTTACTGGCCCTCGCCGCGGGACCCAGGCCAAACATCGCCGCACCCACGCATGCCGCGGCGCACCATCGCCCGCAACTTACCATGCGCCCCATGCTCAGTTTCCTCTCGCTTCCGCCGCCTCGCGCAGCACCAGTTCCTGCTGGTCGTCCGTGGCTACTTTGGCGTAAAAGCTTCGCAGGGTCTCGTACTCCTCCGGCTTGCACTGTGTAAAGCCGCGCGCCAGCAAGCGCTGAACTTCGAGCGTGCCCGGATCGGATTTGCTTTTGGTCACATACAGCGCGTGCCCCGTCCAGGGAAGGGTTGCGTCCTGCGGCGCACCCTCCACCCTCAGGCCCGCTGGCGGGTGATACTTCACGGCGTCGGTCACCACCTCGCCGTAGCGCATGTCCACCGGCGCGATCCGCTTGGCCTCGTGCACAAACGGCTCGCGCGCCCTGGTCTCGAAAAAATATCCGGGCAGAATGATCCGTTTCGCGGTCGCCATCCCCATCGATCCCGTCACCTTCACCATGGCGACGAGGTTGTCGGCCGGATTGTCCATGCCCAGGAAATGATCCACATGCGCGTCCACGCCATTGGGAACCATCTCTTCCACTTCGCGGTCGAACTGCTTCTTCACTTCGGAGTCGTCGTTTTCAAGCTCCCGCTGCCGCCAGCGCAGCGCCTCCTGGCCGGCCATCACAAAGATAATCGTTCCGGTCACGCCGCCTTGCCCGTCCAGCGTCAGGTCCGCGTCCCGCTCCAGCGTATTGAGCTTGTAATTCTGCTCCGGCGTGACCAGAAACCCGCTCCCCTGCGCGGACTGCCGGATGCCGCCCACGCCCGAGTGCCGCCAGCTCACCGCCTCAAAAGGGCACATCTTTTCGCCCGGGTCGAGGAGGGTTTCCTTTCCTCCGGCGTCCAGAATCACCATCGTGTCGTCAAACTGATCGGCATCCATATAGGCGGGGTCGAAAGGACCCTCCAGGCGATCGACCACTTTGGCCGCGTACGCTGTCAACCCCGCGGCCCGCAGCATGGCCAGGTAAAGCAGGGCAATGTCTTCGCTCGACCCGCTTTTTTGCGCCCAGGTGTCTTCGGCCCGCTTGGCCATCCTCAGCTTCAGTTGCTTCAGCTCCGAGGCGCTCTTTTGCCGCGAGTAGTCGGTGTTATCCAGCGCCTGCACCGCCGCGTAGAGTTTCTGCGCCTTCATCTCGTCGCTGTCGCCGGGCGCGATCAGGCTGCCCACCGCGGCGCGAATTTCTTTGCCGGGATCCGCAAAATGGTCCACGTCCTTCGACCACCGCTTGGTCTCGCCGGCCCAGAAATCATTCGCGTTGGCCGCGGCTATGTAATAAAAGAACACCTTGTAGAGATAGCTCTGGATCGGGGGCATCCATTCCTCGTCGGGAATCGCCGGAATGTCCGTCACATCCAGGCTGAACCGGCCCATCGCATCCTGGTTCAGCTTCTGTCCGTTCGGCAATCTCATCCACCACTCAAGGGTGTTCAGCACCTGTCCCCGGCTATTGGTGAAGTAATGGCTGGTGATGTTCTGGTCGCCCCTCAAAAACCCCTTGAACGGCGTAAACGCATAGTGCGCATGGTGAACAAAATACCGGCGCTGAATCTCCCATGTCGGCGAGGAAACGTGGTCGTCCGGATATTCCAGGTTGTAGCGATACTCCAGAACGCTGCCCACTTCGACGCTGGGTAACGTAAACACCTTGCGCCCGAATCGCACGTCTCCCGATTTCGCCACCAGCAGGTCTTCCGGCTTTCCTTCGAGCGGAAGTACCGTCCCGTCGGGATGGATGGTCCTGGCCTGGATATCCGTCACCTGGAAATTGCCTCTGTAGGGGATCTCCACCGTGGCCAGCTCCTTGCCCTTTTCGGTCAGCACCTTGATCTGCGCGTAATAGCTCTGGGTGTGCAACTGGTCGTCGGCGGTCTCCTGGATATCGAGATACACGGCCGCCGCTCCCGGAGCTTGGGGGTCGGAAGTCATTTTGAGTTCATCTTGAGATGGCGACTGAAATTGCGCCTGGAGAACAACCGGAAGAGCCGAGGCAATAGCTACAACTGCGCTGCGTAGCACAGAAGAAGTCCGCATAGTTTTACCTTGGGGGGGAACAACACACGCATTGTACCGCGGAAATTTTTGCGTGGCGGCAAAATTTTTCCGCTCCTATTGCGGCACGCCGATCGCCCGCCGCCTACGCTCCCTTCATTCCCGCGCCTTCGAGCAACGCGCACACCAGCGCCAGCGGCAGCCCTACCACGTTGAAATAACAGCCCTCTATGCGCGGAATCCAACGCGCCGCCCACCCCTGAATAGCGTATGCGCCGGCCTTGTCCATGGGCTCACCGCCGGCCACATAAGCGGCAATCTCCTGGTCTCGCAAAGTGAGAAACCGCACCCCCGTCACCTCCGCGGCCACTTCCACCCGCTCCGCGGTTTGAAGCGCCACCCCAGTCATCACCCGGTGCGTACGCCCCGACAGCAGGCGCAGCATTCGCGCCGCGTCAGCCGTGTCCTCCGGCTTACCCAGAATCTGCCTGTCCACCGTCACCGTGGTGTCCGCGCCGAGCACCGCGAGCCGACCCTCCCCACCTTCCATCGCGTGCCGATCCGATTCCGTCGTCAGCTCGCGAAACACCGCCTCCGCTTTTTCGCGCGCCAGCCGCACCACGTAGGCAATCGGGTCTTCGCCCATGCGCGGCTCCTCCGGAATCCGCGCGGGATGCACTTTGAATTCATAGCCGGCCTGGGAAAGCAGTTCCCGGCGGCGTGGCGAAGCGGAGGCAAGAACCAACATAGGAACAGCATATTGCCCATATCTTCTCCGCGTTCTTGCTCTGGTCTGGCTTGGAAAAGATATGGGCAACTTTGCCGCCGGGTTTCAGTTCTCCCCGCTCACCGCCCAAAACCGTATTCGTCGTCGCCATCGTGATCGACGCCCGTATCCGGAGTGAACGAGACTCCCCGCAGCACTTCGCCAAAACCCGCCGTGCGCAAGGTGATGAACTGCTCGCCGGCGGCTGCCGTCGCGCTGGTGTTGGCCAGGTTATCGGTGATGACCACCAGCTTATCCGGATCCGCGCCTGTATCGCCGCCGCCGCTCGTGGTTGAGGTGATCGCCCAGATCGTCACCGTCCCGTCGTCATTTACCCTCCCCACGATGTTACGGAGCCCATCGGTCGTTGGTGACCAGGGCTGTCCGGTCACGGAGTTGGTCCCGGTCGGATAGCCGGGAACCGTGTACGGTGTGCCGATGGCGAGCCCGTTGGTCAACACGTAGGCCATCGTCCACTCTCCAGTGGCAGAGTTGAAGACCCATTTTTGCAGGCCGGCCGTGGTCTGCCCCGCTGCGTGCGTGTAAATATCGTCGGGACCGCTGTAGCCGTCGCCCTCGTCGGCCACGTAAAGAGTGGTCGCATTCGCGAACCACAGGCCAAAGGGATAGAGGACGCCGGTCGACGATTTGGCAAGCGTAGTGGAGAAGCCCTTCAGGATGCACATGTTACTGGGCAAACCGGTAGTCTGCAGCGTGGATGGATCGTAGCTGAGAGGAGCTGTCGGCAACTTGGCGGAAGGCGAGGGCGATCCCACGCCGTTCGGACAGGCCGCGCCCGTGGTGTCGACGAAGTACACCGTGTTCACGCCGTTGCCGCCGCTGCCTTTGGTGAAGTACAGAACATTGTCGAAGACCGTCATGCCGCGGAAGTTATCGTCTTTGCCGATCTTGTCGGCCTTGTCTCCTAAAAGGGTCACGGAAAAGCTGCCCACCGGCGTTGGCTGGCCGGGAGCCTGGTTCGCCTCGGGTTCATGCAGCAGGTCAAAGATCTGGGCGCCCGCGCCGAGGACCACCCCGTTGGGCTGCGGGCTACTGCCGTTGCCCGCGTTGCCCGCGGTGTAAAACACCGGGTTGCCATAGGTATTGTTGAGAATCGCCGCGCGGCCATTGTTACCGCTATAGGCGTTGGTCTCGGTAAAGCTGAAGCGTCCAAAGCGGTCCACCATGGCGGCGGCGCGGTAGTACGCCCCGGGAACAGGATTGGTGGGATCGATGACGCCGGGAGTGTTGGCATTGGAGACGTCGATGGCGTTCACAGGCGCCACGTAATCGATGAAGGTGAGATATCGGCCGTCGGTCGAGAGATCCAGCGCCCCCTCGGATTTGGAGCTGAAGCTGGTGACAAGATGATCGCTGGAGCCGGTAACACCGCGCATGAGGCTATTGGGAACCTCAAGCGAATTGATCGGAAAACCCCATGGTGTCATCTGGTCAAGGTAAAGCCGCGAGGTGATGCCGAAACTGCCGTCGACGGTGGCGTTATTGAACACGTAGGGAAAGAGGCCGTTGTTGATGGCCGAGACGCAATTTCCGTCCGTGCAATTTGGCGGCAGTTGTTCGCCGACGGTCACATTGCTGGCAAGATTGTCATAGACGCTGCGACTCACCACCAGATTCCCGGGATAGAACTGGAATTCTGGCTGGCGGCCGAAGTCCTGAGCGGAAACGGCATGGGGCAAGGCGGCTGCCGCCAGACCGGCGGCGACGACAAGGCGCGACGGCAAGCAGCGCAGCAAAAGGCCGCTCGAGGCATAAAATTTCATACGAGTTTTCCTCCTGAGGCTGTTAAAGGGAAAATTGATCTGAGGGCAAACAACGCCAACGACCATAGCAGCCAGAAATGAACCAACGATGAACGGTGCGAGAAAGGTTTTTAACAATCCGCCCAAACCAACCCGTCGAGCCGGGCTCCACTCGCCGTTCGCCTCCGCTCCCGAATCGATCTCCCTATACACTGGACAAAGGGCTTTGTCCGCAGTTGGGATCGCCCGGCTAGGACGCGATGCATTTTCAACTTTCGACCGACGCGGTTCTTTGGATCCTCACCTTTGCGGCCCTGCTCGTCCTGCTCGTGGTGCTGCTGGGACGTGACCGGGCGCGTCGTTTTCCCCTCTTCATGGCCAGCATCGCGGTCGTCACCCTCCGCCTGCTCGTCACCCGTCTCCTGTTCAACCGCATCAAGCCCATGATCCTGAGCGAGATACTGCTCACCCTCGCCGACCTGGGCGCCTTGGCCGCCTTGCTCGTTATTGTGGAAATGGCGCGCACCGCTTTTGCCAAGGCCTCCCGCTTGGTCGCGCTCGGCGTCACCTTCGCGGCGCTGGCCGTCAGTGGAACGGCGCTGGCCCTCTGGGGTCCGTGGCCTTCGTGGGCCACGCTCACCGTTTCCTCCACTTTGGCCACGCTGCGCCGCATGCAGATGGCCGCGGAGAAAGGAGACCTGCTTGCCGGCATGCTCGCCATCGAACTGGCCTTTCTGGTCGTGTTCTTCGGTCGCCGCTTTCACGCCGGATGGCGCAGCCACGTGCAGCGCATCGTTCTGGGCCTCGCGGTAGCGGCCGCCGCGCAAATCACCGTGCGCGGCGTCTGGCAGGCCATCACGCTTAAGGCCGTCGTGCACAGCCGCACCCAATACGACAGCCTCATGACCCTGCGCGACCGCATGTATTCGGCCAACGACATCGTCTACTTGGGCGTTCTCATCTGGTGGATCGTTTCGCTGTGGTTCGACGAACCTGGCGCGAAGACACACGGCGCGGAGTCGTCCGGTTCACGCGTCGCCAAACCGGCCGTTCGCGCCTCAACCTGACCACGCGACAACCGAAAATTCCTTGCCGCCACGCCGCGGCTGGTCTAGCGTTGAGCCATGTCCCGCTACGATGTGGACCTCATCTTATGGCTGCGCAGAATCTTATGGCTGGCGCTCCTGGCGATTTTTCTTGTCTGCGTGGCTATTTTTGTCCGGCAATACGCCGCGGGCAACATTCCCGGGCTTGCGCCTGCAAGCGTCGCCCCGGTAACGGTCACGCAGTCGGCGTTACCGGCCCAGAGTCACCTTCGCATCGCGGTTGCGCCGCCCCTCGATAGCCGCTACCCGGGCGAATCCGGGCCACTGGTGCTTCTCATCGAGAACGACGGCGATGCCGACGGGGTATTCGCCGCGTCCGCTGCTGCTGAAGATGGCTGCATTCACCTGCAAACCGCCGCGGCCGAGCCCAAGAGCGCCGTTTCCATAGCCAAAGACGGAGCTGTTTCCCTGCGCGTCGCCGCGCACCGCACACTTTCATTGCGCATTCCGGTCGACACTGCCTGCCCCAATGTGCACCTTCCCTTAAGCGAGCCGGCGGAGCTGACCTACACCTGGTCGATTCCCGCAGCCAAACCCGCGGCGGCGTTTGCCGGGTTGATCGCCACCTCTCCATTGACGGTCACTTCGGCGAGGGCCGAGTTTGACCGGCGCGGAGCCGCCATTGTCGACTTGCTGGCGAAGGATTTCACCTGGCCGGTTCTGCTGGCGGTCTTGGGATTCCTGGCGCAGTTCAAGTTGGCCCAACGCGCCGACCGGCAGCAGGTCTTCCAAGCCCTTTTGCCCTCTTACACCGAGCTGGTGCAGAGCCACTATCTGCCCATCACCCGGCGCATGCAGATTGTGGCCATTGAAGCCAAAAACATCCAGACCGGGACAGCGGCCGAAATCGAACTGGCCCTCAAAAGAACATTTTGCTCCGTTCTCATGATGCGCGGCCGCATGCTTCTTCTGCTGCGGCAGAAGGGTGGCGTCCTGTTTCGCACTGCCGTCGGTGAGGAGCTTTTTGCCAGATGCATCGACGTTTTCTACCGCGAGCGGTTTCAGCCGGGCACGGGCAATCCCGGCCAGTGCGAAACTCTTGCCGCCTCGCTCGATTCGGAGTTTACTGTGCAACAGGCCGTCGAATTCCTCTTCGATTGGCAGAGGAAATACATCACCCAGCCGCTTTTCGCCGGTTTTTCGCTCGCCGCCGCAGACGCCGCGACGGGCGCCAAGAATGCGGAGTTCGAAGGCGCCCTCGAACTGCTCGACCTGGCCGGGCAGGTCATGAGCTTTGAATGTGACCGAATCTATTACCAGACCAATCCGTACGGGAACGCCGGCGAGGCCAAATGGTATTTCGACCCCCCTCAGTTCGAGTATCAGGGGGATTTGAGCAAAGTCACCCCCGACGCGCTCCGCAACGAAATTCGGGCGCTCTACCGCACTTATCTGGATGGAATGCCGCGCAAATGCAGGAAAAACGTCCCCCACCCGCGCTAAACAGCAGGGGCAAATATGGGTCTAGGGATGTTTACGGTATGGGGCGGGATTTGACATGCGGGATGGGGCGCGAACGCATCATAACCTCCGTCACATCCTTATTCTACCACTTCCGCACTCGGTCGGATTGGCTAAAATCCCTAGCCGCTCACTGCGCCTTGCTCAAGAAGCCCGAATCGAAGAGCCAATCGTAGAGCCGGTTGGGCCATTGCGAGACCGACCTTGTGTTCCCCGGTTGGATGCCGAAGCCGTGCCCGATCCCACCATAGATGTGCAGCTCTACAGGCGTGCTCGCGTCCTTGAGCATTTGATACACTTCCGGATACTTCGCCGAAATCGGATCGTTCCCTCCACACAGAAGAAAAGTCGGCGGCGTGTCTTTGCGCACCCCCTCCACCAGCGGTTTTCTTCCGCCGAGACCTGTGAAGGGCGTCCCGTAGATCAGCGCCTCAAAGGCCGGCTTGGCCGATAATTGATCGATCGCGTCCACGGGCTTCGTCACCGGCTCGTCGAAGCGCTGGCCGGCAATTCCCGAGAGAATCGAGCCCGCCGAAAAGCCCATGATGCCCACGCGGCTCGGGTCAACCCCCCAATCCGCAGCCCGGCTCTTCACGGTGCGAATGGCCCGCAGC